>NZ_FMDO01000001.1 GCF_900095305.1 Proteiniborus sp. DW1
TTTTAAGTAATAGGTACATGTTTTTTTAGACTTAGATGACAATGTCTCTAGAGACTGAAAGAGAAAGTGGTTTCTTTAAAATGGTAAATAAGTAATTAATTAAATAAGGAGGAATAAAGAATGCTAGATATTAAACGAATCAGATTAAACACAGAAGAAGTAAAAAAAGGTCTTGCTAAAAGAAATGGAGAATTTGACATAGACAAAATAGTAGAGTTAGACGAAAAAAGAAGGCAAATATTAGTTAAGGTTGAAGAAATGAAAGCAAGACAAAACCAAGTTTCAAAAGAAGTTCCTAAACTAAAAAAAGAAGGAAAAGATGCAACAGCAGTACTAAATGAAATGAAGGAGTTATCTCAAAAAATTAAGGACTATGATAGTGATGTAAAAGAAGTAGAAGTTCAGCTTAATGATTTGCTTCTCAGAATACCTAATGTCCCCAATCCTAATGTTGCTGTAGGGGCTAGTGACGAAGACAATATTGAAATAAGAAGATGGGGAGAGCCTAGAAAATTTGATTTTGAACTTAAGGCACACTGGGATATAGGTACGAACCTTGATATACTAGATTTTGAGAGAGCTTCAAAGATTACAGGAGCTAGATTTACTATATTTAAGGGATTAGGAGCTACATTAGAAAGGGCTATTATAAACTTTATGCTAAACCTTCATACTAATGAGCATGGATATAAAGAAATATCACCACCTTTTATGGTGAATAGGGCTAGTATGACTGGTACTGGACAACTTCCAAAATTTGAAGAGGATGCATTTAAGATTCCTGATAAAGACTTTTTCCTTGTACCAACTGCTGAGGTTCCAGTTACAAATATCCATAGAGATGAGATACTAGATGAAGTCTTGCTTCCAGTAAACTATACTGCATATACCCCTTGTTTTAGACAAGAAGCTGGGTCAGCAGGAAGAGATACTAGAGGTCTTATAAGAAATCACCAATTTGACAAGGTAGAGTTAGTGAAGCTAGTTAAACCACAAACATCATATGATGAATTAGAGAAGCTAACTAATAATGCAGAAAAGGTATTGCAACTACTGAATATTCCATACAGAGTAGTGGAGCTATGTACAGGAGATTTAGGCTTCTCATCAGCTAAGACTTACGATATAGAAGTATGGATGCCTAGCTATAATAGATATGTGGAGATTTCTTCTTGTAGTAACTTTGAGGATTTTCAAGCAAGAAGAGCTAATCTAAAATATAGGGACAAGGAAACTGGTAAGGCTGAATATGTTCATACTCTAAATGGCTCAGGTCTTGCTGTAGGAAGAACCTTAGCGGCAATCCTTGAAAACTTCCAACAAGAAGATGGCAGTGTAATTATCCCAGAGGCTTTAAGACCTTATATGGGTGGAATAGAGAGAATTAGGAAATAGGAATTAACAAATAGGAATTAACAAATAACTCCAGCAAGATATAAGTGAAAAGGGGGAGAATATCAATACTTTTCAAGATTGTTGTAAGCATATTATTAATTATAAATATTATAAATCCTAACTTGTCATGGAAGATGAAAGAAGGATGGATTTCTAAAGATGCAAAACCTAACAATTCGTATTTAGTCATGACTAGAATATTTTCTTTTATACTATTATTTGTTTTATGGGTTTTTGTATAGATAATGATGAAGTAATAAAGATTGTTTTTTTCAAATATTACCAAGTTATTTACTTGGTAATATTTAT
>NZ_FMDO01000002.1 GCF_900095305.1 Proteiniborus sp. DW1
TTTTTCTTATATAATATTATTTATAGATAAATTTTAAAATACATCTAGGAGGACAGAATGAAGAAAAGATTACTTTGCATTATGATGGTCATACTGCTTTTAATGCCTACTTTTTCATATGGAGCAGACCTACATAAGGATACTAGAGCAGTTTTGCTAGGTGAATTTGAAAGTGGAGAGATACTTTATGAGTATTCTATAGATACCCAGATAGAGGTAGCTAGTATGACTAAAATAATGACTTATTTAGTTGCAATGGATCAAGTATCAACTGGAAAAGCAAGCTTGGATGATGTCATAACCATAAGCCAAAAAGCAGCTAAGACTCCTGGCTCGTCCTTTAAACTGGAGGAGGGAGAAAAATTAAGCCTTAAGGTGTTACTTGAATCAATTATGATAGTTTCTGCAAATGATTCTTGCGTTGCTATAGCGGAACATATATCTGGAAGCGAAGAAGAGTTTGTCAAGCTAATGAATAGAAAAGCAAAAGAGCTTGGTCTTGAAAAGACGAAGTATTTTAACTCTAGTGGATATCCATTAAAAAACGATGTAGAAAATATGATGAGTACAAGGGACTTGTTTAAGCTTACTAGATATGTTATAGAAAAGTATCCCCAAGTTTTAGAAATTACCAAAATGAATAAGATTTTTATAGACTCTAGAGATTACAGTGGAGAGAATACAAACCCACTTCTTAATTTGATTAGGGATGTGGATGGGTTTAAAACTGGGTTTACTGATAAAGCTGGACGTTGCTTAATTACTACTATTCAAGTTAAAGAAAGTGAGAGGAATAAGAAGCCTTTTAGACTAATTGGCATTGTAATGGGAACTAAAAGTGATGAAGATAGAAAAAACATTAGCAAAGAATTAATTGAATATGGTCTTGAAAATTATTATTACCGCCAAATTTTGGATACAGATGTGGCTAAACAGTCAATAAATATTGTCAATGCCAAAAAAAGCAATATCAAGGTATTCCCTAAAGACGACTTATATATGCTTGTAAAGAAAGGCGAGAGAATTCAGCAGAATATAATAATAGATGAAAACATTGTGGCTCCTGTTAAAGCTGGTACAGTAATTGGAAAAGTAATAGTATCAAACACAAAAGGACAGGAACATACTATAGATTTAATTGTCAGAGAGAATATTCAAAAGAAAAATATATTAGATATGCTCTTTGATTTAATAACAAATCTATTTTAAAAGTAAAAAAAGTAAAGCTGAGCTGATGGCACTTGAACATTTGACAAAATAGCAGTAATATTATATAATATTTAGGTATTATACTAAGGTGCTCCCGTAGCTCAGCAGGATAGAGCGACGCCCTCCTAAGGCGTAGGTCGGAGGTTCGACTCCTCTCGGGTGCGCCACTATTATTTTTTGAAGGTGAAAGCCATGGATGAATATTTCATGAAAGTTGCAATAGATGAAGCCTATAAAGCCTATAGCATCGACGAAGTACCTGTCGGTGCTATTATTGTAAATAATCAAAAAATCATAGCAAGAGGATACAATATGAGAGAGACACTTAAGGATCCTACTGCCCATGCTGAAATAATAGCCATTAAGAAAGCTAGTCAGTATCTAGGAGGATGGAGACTAATTGACTGTACTATGTATGTGACTATAGAGCCTTGTGCCATGTGTGCGGGAGCTATTGTCAATTCAAGAATAGGAAGAATAGTTATTGGAGCTAAGGATCCTAAGATGGGTGCTTGTGGGTCTGTAGTTAATATAGCACAAAACCCAAGCTTTAACCATAGAGCTGATATTGTATGGGGTGTAATGGAAAGGGAATGTTCCCAAATAATGAAAGATTTTTTTAAAAAGTTAAGAGGCAAATAAGGAGATTATATTTAATAGAAAAACTATTGATTTTCTGGTAGAATATGATGAAGAACATCACTTTTAGGAGGTAAGCCGCAGTGGTTAAAGCCAACGGGTCTAAGGAAAAAACTAATTATCTAGTTATTGCATTTTTGTTTATTATTATGATTCTATCAGCAATGGGTGATAATCTGAGAGGAGTGTTCATCCCCTCATTTAAGTCTGACTTCTTAGTTCAGGATACCCATATGGGGATAATGCTAGTTGCTGGCTCAATAGGATATATAATTTTTGCCTATTTAGGGGGAATGATATGTGAAACTCTGGGACATAAGAGGTTAATAAGCATAGGAGTAGCTCTTATGGTTATTTCTCTATTCACATTGTACCTTAGCCCTAACTTTGTGGTTTTAATGATTGGTATGTTTCTCATAAATGCTGGGTGGGCTTTTATAGGGGTATCTATAAATACAGTAATACCTATAATAGCTGTAAGCTTTCAAGCAATAATTATGAATTTAGTACACTTTTGTTTTGGAGTAGGCGCCACTATAACTCAAAGAACTGCAGGACTCCTTTTGTCTAAGGGAGTAGAATGGAGAACCATGTACTTATGTATTTCAATATTGTTTTTCATAGTTCTTCTTGCTTTTATTCCTGTAAAGATACCTTTTATAGAAAAGTCTAAGGAAGATAAAAAAATAGATTATAAATCTATATTCAAAAACAAGCTAGTTTATTTTTATATGATATCTTTAGGATTTTATGTGGGGGCTGAAATAGGCACTGGAAACTGGTTTGTTAATTATATGAAGGAGACCTATGCATATAGTGAAAATCAAGGAACTTATTATACTACACTATTCTTTGGCACTTTTGCATTGGGAAGACTTTTAGGAGGATTTATAGCCGAAAAGTTAGGTACAGTTAAGACTGTACTAATATCATCTGTATTGGCATTCTTATTTTATTTTTCAGGTTTAGTAATTGGGCAGAATGGATTAGCCTTAGTTGGAGTATCAGGGCTTTTCTTTTCAGTTGTTTTTCCTACTCTGATATTATCTACAAACGAAGTGTTTAAGAAAAATACTACTTATATTATCGGTATATTTACTACTGCTTCATCTGCCATAAGTATGGTCATAAACTTTGTTATCGGATGGTTGAACGACCTTGTAGGGGTGCCTATGGCATACTATACTATTCCCGTATGCTTGTTTTTTAATATGATTTTCGTATATCTAATATATAAGAATTCGAAGACACAAAAATACAATATTGAAAGTGCATAAATAGTCTAATTATAAAGGGTATTTAGAAAAAATCTAAATACCCTTGAATTTTACATGACTATAGAACAGGAGACAGTAGTCTAGAAATAGATTCTTTAATAATAATTATTATTGATCGCTTCTTATATTTTTCTATAGTGATTTCATTACAATCTTTTAAGTCATTTTCAAAAATTTCTTTAAGCCTTGTAGATGTTTTAGTATCATAAATAAAAGCATTTACTTCAAAGTTTAGCCTAAAGCTTCTTACATCTATATTTGCAGTTCCTACTGAAGATATTTTCCCATCTACTACTATTGTCTTTGCATGAATAAATCCATTTTCATATGTGTATGCCTTTACACCAAAATCTAATAATTCGCCTATGTAGGAATATGTAGCCCAATAAACAAACATATGGTCTGGCTTATTAGGTATCATTATCCTCACATCTACTCCAGAAAGAGAAGCTATTTTAAGGGCTTCAAGTATACTTTGATCTGGAACGAAATATGGAGTTTGAATATATATGCTTTCCCTTGCGGAGTTTATCATCTTAAGGTAGCCTATTTTAATTTGCTCCTGCTCTGAATCTGGACCGCTTGACACTATTTGTATCCCAGTTTTTCCATTTGAGTTTATTACTGGATAGTATTTTTCATTAAATGTATTTTTTTCTTTTGTAGTATGCCGCCAGTCCAGGAAAAACCTAGTTTGCATCATGAGAACCGCACTACCCTTGATTCTCAAGTGAGTATCTCTCCAGTATCCAAACTTTTTACTTAGTCCAATATATTCGTTTCCAATATTAAAGCCTCCGATAAAGCCACATTTCCCATCTATTATGGCTAGCTTTCTATGGTTTCTATAGTTAATTCTTAGGTTAATAAGAGGTATTTTTGATGGAAAAAAGGATGCTACTTTTCCACCAGCCTTAGTTAATTCCTTAAAAAAGCTCTTTCTTAGAGTTCTACCACCTAGGGCATCATAAAGAAGTCTAACTTCAACACCCTCTTTAGCCTTTTTTGTAAGAGCAGCTATAACCTTTCTACTTAGACTATCATTTTTGATTATATAATAAAGCATATGAATGTGATGCTTTGCATTTTCGATAGAATCTAATAGGGCTTCAAACTTTTCCTTACCATCTGTAAATATTTCAACTTCATTATCCTGAGTAAATATAGAATCATCACTAATTAGTTGCATCCTTATCATATCCTGATAATTTATCATTTCTTCATCATTAAAATCTATTTCATTGCTTTGCAGGTATGATACTTGTTCCATCATGATTTTTCTTATTATTACGTCTTCTTCAGTTTTAGTATTGAACATTTTTTCTCTGCTAAGATTTCGCCCTAAAGTGAGATATAGTATGAAACCTAAATAAGGAACTAGTACTAAAACCATGAGCCATGCCCATGTTGAAGCAGGGTCCTTTCTTTCGAGAAAGATCAGTGCAAAAGCTAAGAAAATATTTAATATAAAAAGTACAGATAGTGCAGTTACAAACCAGTTCACAGTCAATCACCCCTTTTTTAAACATTTCTCATGATTTCTTTAAACATTTTCTCTTGACATGTTACCAGATAGCCTTATAGTCATGATACATAAAAAAATATATACTATTATTCCATTACTTTATCTATAGTATATTCAATAATTGTAATATATTCAAACATTAAGATTAAACAAAGAAGTACTATATTTAAAAATGAAAGAGAACGTGCTTTATTAAATTTGCTTAGGTCAAACATTCTAAACAGAGTCTCTAGGTGGAGGTACAATAGAATTGAAAAACATGATAAAGTTTGGTATCATATACATATATTCAAATACTAGGAGCTGAGCAGATGAAGGATTTAGAATTAGCTAAAGAGTCTCTAATACAAAGAGATCTTACAATAGCCATAGCTAAAGAGGACAAAATAATATTTACAAGTACTGACAAGGGAATAAAGCCCATATATACTGCTGTCTTAGAGCTTAAGGAAGATCTTAGGGGAGCTAGTATAGCAGATAGAGTTATAGGTAGAGCTGCTGCTATCCTTTGTAAATATGCAGGTATAAGAAAGCTTTATACAAAGCTTATTTCTGACGAAGCTATAAAGATTCTTGAAAATGGCAGTATCAGCTTCTTTTATGATGAAAGCTCACCATACATTAAAAATAGAGATAAAACAGATATGTGTCCAGTAGAGAAGCTATCTCAGGAAGTGGAAAGTCCAGAGGAGCTAATTCAAAAAATATCTGAATTTCTAGATAGAATGAAACAGAGGGCTTAATATGAAAATTGCTGTAATAGATGGAAAAGGTGGAGGCATAGGCTGTCAAATTGTAGAAAGACTGAAGTCTTTAAAGAGAGATGATATTGAAATCATCGTATTGGGAGCGAACTCCCAAGCTACAGCTAATATGCTAAAAGCAGGAGGCAATGATGGAGCTACTGGTGAAAATGCAATAGTATGGATGAGCGATAAAGTAGATATTATTATTGGACCTATGGCAATAATTGCTGCCAACTCAATGATGGGGGAAATAAGCCCAAAAATGGCAGTAGCAATTGCAAGCAGTAAAGCTAAAAAGCTACTGCTCCCAGTAAGTAAATGTAATTTTGAAATAATTGGCCTTGAAGGCTATCAATTAAAACAGCTTTTTGATGAAATGATTGAAAAAGTAAAGTCAATATTAGAAAAATAGAACCATGAAGGTTGTTCCATGAAGGAAGCTTTCATGGTTAATTTTTTTGGGGAGGTAATATGATGAACAAAAGATTCACTACAAGGGATTTAGTCGTTACAGGATTGTTGTTGGCTTTAGGTTTAGTTACTCCTATGATGTTTCATTTTTTTGGAGGGACGGGACCAGTATTTTTACCTATGCATATTCCAGTTCTAATAGGAGGATTTGTACTTCCACCATTTTTAGCATTATTACTAGGTATGGTTACACCATTAGTTAGCAGCTTACTTACAGGAATGCCAGTTATATTTCCTATGGGAGTAATAATGTTTTTTGAGTTGGGTATTTATGGACTTGTAGCTTCTTTGGCTAGTAGAAAATTAAGACTTGCTCCTATCCTATCACTTATAATAGCCATGATAGCAGGTAGGGTAGCAGCAGGGATAGTAGTATTTGTATTGTCATCAGGATTTGGTATACAGATGAATTCCATTGCATTTGTTAAAGGGGCAATAGTTACAGGGCTTCCTGGAATAGTTATTCAAATGATACTTATTCCATCCTTAGTATATGCAATAAATAAAATTAATAAAAATGCTAAAGTAAATGCATAGTGGAAAGGCTGCTTAGATAAATCTAGGCAGCCTTTGATAGTATATTAACCAGTAAAATTTATATTAAGCTTAATACAACAATTAAAGCTCCCATATGTAGTAGGATATTCAACTTTGACTGCCTATAGGTTTTTACCAACATTTAAGGATGAACTAGAAAAAATTAGATTAGCTCATGTAGTGAGAGGTATTGAAGAAAAAAAGGGTTTTTTTGGGAAAACAGAGATTGTTAAAAGATATTTTGTCCCTATGCTAGCTACAGCTATTAGAAAAGGAGAAAAAGTTGTATTAGCCATGGAAAGTAAGGCTTTTGGCACATATAAGGAGAGAACCTTTTATAAAGAGATAAAAATAGAAAAACTCGATAAAATAGCTATGGTAATATGGTTTACATTTTGTTTAGGAGTAGTCATGGCATTGAAATATTTTAAAGTTTTAAAGTTAGGCACAGGAATAGGTGCGTAGATACTAAAGGAGGGATTGTATGTCACCTTATAGACACGATAATATATTTTATGGTAATAGCCCAAAAGAATTTCCAAAAGAAATAGTTAAAGAATATGTTGAGAATTTAGAGTTAATGCTAGATTTAAAACGTAAACCAGTAGGCATAAAACTTTTATTTACAGAGGAAGAATATAACAAGTGTGAGGTAAATGAAATAAAGGGGAAAACAGCATATTGTGTTATGGTTGAGAAGGCTACTAGAGGCTTTAGGTTTAAATCAAAGTTATCTAATCATGGGTGTGATGGTGGAACTACTGCTTTATCCTTAGAAGATAGCAATGAAACCATAGAATCTGGGAGAGAATATTTTTCCTACAATCTTTATGCCACAAATGCTACAGCATATAGAATGAGAAAGGAAATAAAGAGCTTGCATCGAGCAGGGTTTACGACTTATGGAGTATTAATACAGCCTCTAGATGATTTTGATATTATTCCAGATGTAGTGATATTTATTGCTAATCCTTATCAGGTAATGAGACTAACTCAAGGATATGTATATCATCTTGGAATAAAGCCAGAGTTAGATTATGGAGCTATGCAGGCAATTTGCTCTGAAATTACAGTAGTACCTTATCTAACAGGACAAATGAATATATCTGCTTTATGTCCTAGTACTAGAATGCTGGCAAAATGGAAGGATGAAGAAATGTCAGTAGGGCTTCCATATGAGCATTTCATAAATACAGTAGAAGGAGTAATGTATACTATAAATTCTACAGATATTAAGAAAAGAAAAGATGAAATAGCTGAAAGATTTAAATTAAAAGGCAAAAACATATGCCTAGAATAAAATAAGAATAAGGGTTCTAATAGTTAGAACCCTTATTCTTTACAGTTTTTATAAATACATCTATGTGTTTATTTAGCCTGATTATCTATTTCTTCTTTAATTCTAGGATAAGGATCTTTCCAACCTTCAGGCTTCATAGTTTTTCCATCTCCATTGTAGTGAGGTTTTCCATCGCTCCATAGCTTGTCCATATTTGCATTATGTACAATCTCAAATATTTTATCGGGTTTGACCCCCATTTCAACAAGAGTTCCCAATGCAAAATACATTAAGTCTATCATTGCATCTGCCTGTTCATATATATCACTGGCTTCTTTAAACTCGTTTATCTCTTCGAGCATCCAGCTATATCTCTTACATACTCTATCAGAATCAAGAAGCTTAGGAGTATCTCTATAGGGATGTCCAAATTTCATTTGAAAGTCTCTAACCATATACCACCATTTATCGCTCATATTTTACCTCCAAGAGTCTAATAATTCAATTATCTGTTTTGAATATAATTTATGATTTTTATTGTATCATATTTTGCTTGTAGGAGATATACAAATTTAAGGACTATTTAATAAGTAGAAATTTTAACAAAAATACAAAGTAATTTGTAGTTGTTACTTATAGTCCAGTAAATTAGCCAATAAATTATTTGCTAAGGTTTATAAATAAAAAGAATACATATCTAGTAAAAAAACAATGGTTAAAAGTTTAACAAAAATAATACAATAAAGCAATAGTTATTGATATTTTTTATGATATGTAATATCATTATAGATACAGCAAAGACAAATTAATATGATAAAGCGGATAGCCAAAAATGTGCTGCCTCATTAAATCACAATATAAATCTATACTTTAGAAACAAATAGTTAATTTTTTAACGAGACTTAAGTTAAAAATATATCAATTGTTGATATTTATAAAAAAATATATTATGATTTAATGCGAGCAGGTTAACCAAATAAATATTGTACTAGATGAAGGTGGCGTGAGATATCTTTTCATAAGATAGCCGAAGAAGCAATATAAGACAGGCCGGTCCTTATAGAAACTTTCAGGCAAAAGTATCGTCATCAGATAGAACTCTGAAGAGTCCGGTTATTCGGCGCCGAAGGAGAAATGTATTACATAAATGCAGAAGCTCTCAGGTTAGGAAACAGAGGAATATAATGGCACATGGCTTTCTAATGCTTTAATGCTATTATATTCCTTTTTTTATAATTATAATTGTAAGATTTACTTATGATTTGGGTATATTATATTATATTGCCCTCTGTAGTGAATATATTTTTTTGTTAGTTGTATAATTATATTAGCTAAATTAGCTAAAATTTAATTAAAGTAACTTTATATTTTGAAAGGAGGAGTTTATTTTGACAGAACCAAGAAAGACATCACTTTATAATGCTCATCTTAAGCATGGTGGAAAAATAGTAGATTATTCAGGATGGGCATTACCAGTACAGTATGAAGGTTTGACACAAGAACATGAGGCAGTAAGAACACAGGCAGGTATGTTTGACGTTTCGCACATGGGAGAAATAGAGATAACAGGCCCACAAGCATTAGATTTTGTTCAATATTTAGTAACAAATGATATTGCAGTACTTAATGATAACCAAATAGCATATTGTTTTATGTGCTATCCAGATGGAGGAGTTGTAGACGATCTTTTAGTTTATAAGTTCTCAAAAGATCATTATTTCCTTGTAGTTAATGCAGCTAATGTTCAAAAAGATGTAGACTGGATTAATGAAAATTCAAAGGGTTTTGATGTAACTGTTAAGAACCTTTCAGATGATATATCTGAAGTTGCTGTTCAAGGACCTAATGCACAGAAAATTGTTCAAAAGCTTACTGATACAGATCTTTCAGAAATAGAATTCTTCTATTTAAAGAGAGATGTGAACATAGCAGGAGTGAACTGCTTGATTTCAAGAACAGGTTATACTGGAGAAGATGGATTTGAGATTTACTTTGACCATGACCATGCAGAAGAGTTATGGGATAAGATAATGGAAGCTGGAAAAGAAGAAGGACTAAAGCCAGCAGGTCTTGGTGCTAGAGATACACTTAGATTCGAAGTAAACCTTCCTCTTTATGGGAATGAACTTGGAAAGGACATTACTCCATTAGAAGCAGGATATGGGATGTTCGTAAAACTAAATAAGGAGAATTTCATAGGAAAGGATGCCTTAGCTAAACAAAAAGCAGAAGGCTTAAAGAGAAAAATAGTTGGTTTTGAATTGATAGACAAAGGTGTTCCTAGACATGGATACGAAGTTTTTGCAGATGGTAAGAAAATAGGATATGTAACAACAGGATATTTCTCACCTTCTACAAAAAGAAATGTAGGTCTAGCATTGATTGATATAGAATATACTGAACTTGATACAGAAATTATCATACAAGTAAGAAATAGAAGTTTAAAAGCAAAAGTTGTAAATAAGAGATTTTATCAAAAGCATTATAAAAAATAAACTAAATATAAAAAATAAAAATTAAAATCAAGGAGGAATTTGTTTATGAAAATAGTAGAAGGTCTTTTATATTCAAATGATCACGAGTGGATTAAAGTAGAAGGAAATGAAGCAACTATAGGAATTACAGACTTTGCACAACACAAATTAGGAGAAATCGTTTATGTTGAATTACCACAAGTTGACGATGAGTTAAGCAAAGGAGATGTTTTCTCAGTAGTTGAATCAGTTAAAGCAGCTTCAGACTCTTATCTACCTGTATCAGGTAAAATAATTGAAGTAAATGAAGACTTAGAAGGAGAACCAGGATTACTTAATGAAGATCCATATGCAAACTGGATTGCAAAAATTGAGCTTTCAAATGAATCAGAACTTGAAGAATTAATGGATGCTGAGGCTTACGAAGACTTCTGTAGTAAGGAGGAATAGTATGCATAGATATATACCAAATACGGAGGCTGATAAAAAGCGAATGCTTGAAAGCATTGGCGTAAACTCCGTTTGCGACTTATTTTCTGATATACCAGATAACTTAAAGTTAAACAGAAAGCTTAACATTGGTGACGCAATGTCTGAAATAGAGATTGTAAACCATATGAAAAGCCTTGCAAGTAAAAATAAAAGTACAGATGAATTAGTATGCTTTTTAGGAGCAGGAGCGTATGATCATTATATCCCATCTATAGTAAAGCATCTTGCTATGAGGTCTGAGTTCTATACTGCATATACTCCTTATCAACCAGAAATAAGCCAAGGAACAGTACAAATAATTTTTGAATATCAAACTATGATGACTAATCTTACTGGTATGGATGTGACTAATGCATCAATGTACGATGGACCTACTGCAGCAGCTGAAGCAGCTATAATGGCTTGTGAAAACACAAGACGTAAATCAGTTATAGTATCTAAAACTGTTAATCCAGAGACTAGAGAAGTTCTTAAAACTTATCTGTCAGTAAGAGATATAGAGCTAATAGAAGTAGATATGGTTGACGGCGTTACAGATGTGGAAAAGCTAAAATCTCTAGTAACTAAAGAAACTGCAGCAGTATTAGTTCAAAGTCCAAACTTCCTTGGAATAATCGAAGATTTAACAGAAGTTGAAAAGATTATTCACGAAAATAAAGGAAACCTAATTATGTATACTGACCCAATTTCCCTAGGAATACTAAAAACTCCTAGAGATTTAGGTGTAGATATAGTAGTTGGAGAAGGACAGTCTTTAGGAAATAGACTTAACTTCGGTGGTCCACATCTAGGATTCCTAGCTACTACTTCAAAGCTTGTTAGAAAGCTTCCTGGAAGAATAGTAGGTCAAACTGTGGATGCAGATGGCAATAGAGCATTTGTGCTTACTCTTCAAGCAAGAGAGCAGCATATAAGAAGATATAAGGCTACTTCAAATATATGCTCAAACCAAGGCTTAAACATGGTTATGGCAGCTATATATATGATAACAATGGGTAAGAAGGGGCTTAGAGAAGTTGCTCTACAAAGCACACAAAAAGCTCACTATGCTTACAATGAAATCACTAAATCAGGTAAATTTAAACCATTGTTCAACCAACCATTCTTTAAGGAATTTGCAGTTACAAGCGATATAGATGCTGGCAAGGTTAATAAAGAGCTTCTAAATCAAGGAATTCTTGGTGGATATGAGCTTGGAAAAGATTATGCTGAGCTTAATAATGGACTTCTTTTCTGTGTTACAGAAAAGAGAACAAAAGAAGAAATTGATAAGCTAGTTAGCGCTTTGGAGGTGATATAGCATGATTAAAAAATATGATAAACTAATATTTGAAATCTCCAAGGAAGGAAGAACTGCATATAGTCTTCCAAAACTAGATGTAAATGAGCTTCCACTAGAATCAATTATACCAAGCCAATTTTTAAATGAAAAAGAAGTTGACTTGCCAGAAGTGAGTGAAGTAGATGTTATAAGACACTTTACTAATCTTTCAAATAAAAACTACGGACTAGATACAGGATTCTATCCATTAGGATCATGTACTATGAAATACAATCCTAAGATAAATGAAGATATGGCAGCACTTAGTAACTTTGCTGATTTACATCCATATCAACCTGAAGAAACTGTACAGGGTGCTTTAGAGTTAATGTACAATCTTGAAAAGTATCTTTCAGAAATCTCAGGTATGGCTAGAACTACTCTACAACCAGCAGCTGGAGCACATGGAGAGCTTACTGGGTTATTAATCATTAAAGCATACCATGCTTCAAGAGGAGATAGCAAGAGAAATAAGATAATAGTTCCAGACTCAGCTCATGGTACTAACCCTTCAAGTGCACAGGTTGCAGGCTTTGATATCGTAGAGATAAAATCCGATAAGTATGGTGCAGTAGATATAGAAGCACTTAAAGCTGTATTAGATGATGAAGTTGCAGGTTTAATGCTTACTAACCCAAGTACTCTTGGATTATTTGAAAAGAATATAAAAGAGATAGCTGACCTAGTACATGAGGCTGGCGGCCTATTGTACTATGACGGTGCTAATATGAACGCTATCATGGGAATTACAAGACCTGGCGATATGGGCTTTGACGTAATGCATTATAACCTACACAAAACATTCTCAACACCTCACGGCGGGGGAGGTCCTGGAAGCGGTCCAGTTGGAGTAAGAGAAGACTTAGTTAAATTCCTTCCATGTCCAATGGTAGAAAAGAATGGGGACAAATATACTCTAAACTATAATTGCCCAGATTCAATTGGCAAGATGAAAGGCTTCTATGGTCATTTCGGAGTATTAGTAAGAGCATATACTTATATACTAGCATTAGGTGCAGAAGGACTTAAGGAAGTTAGTGAAACAGCTGTACTTAATGCAAACTATATGATGCATAAGCTTAAAGACTACTACTACTTACCACTAGATCAAGTATGTAAGCATGAGTTTGTATTAGGTGGATTAAAAGAAGAAAACTTAGAAGTAACTACATTAGATATTGCTAAGAGACTTCTAGACTATGGATATCATCCACCAACAGTATACTTCCCATTAATTGTTGATCAAGCAATAATGGTTGAACCTACTGAAACAGAAAGTGTTGAAACGTTAGATGGTTTCATAGAAACTATGATCAGGATAGCAGAGGAAGCAGAAAATGATCCTCAACTATTAAAGAATGCACCATATAGCACACCAGTTAGAAGAGTAGATGAAGCTAAGGCAGCAAAAGACCTTATCTTAAAATGGAGCAAATAAAGACTAATACAGAGTTCAGGTAAGGCATGCTCTTTACCTGAACTCTTTTTTACTAAACAAAAAAATAACAATATAATAAAATCCTTAAATTAAACATAAACTAAGATTACTTTCTATAGAGTCTTAGAAAATCTAATCATAGGATAAATTTTTTGATGGAGTGATAATATGAACCCAATGTTAAAGAAATTAGTAGACCAAGAATTTATGACAGAAGCATTTGCAAAATATATCGAAGGAGCAGTAGCAAATAAAGACTCTTTTATTGTTTCAGGACACAAAGGATGGGGGATTCTTCCTCTTTTTGCTACAATAGGAGCTGTAGCTAAGGCTAATTCAACAATGAAGCAGGTTAAAAGTTTTGATGATTTAAATGATGAAGCTGGATATTACTTAATTGGAGACCTTAAAGATATTGATTATGCAAAATTAATTACTGACGCAATGGCAAAAACAAATTCATCTATGATTTGTCTAAAAGACCCAGACCATCCATACTCATTCTTTAAATTACTAGGTGATGTTTTTAAAGCTAATGGAGATACTTCAAAAACATATCAAGTACTTGAGTGTGATAAAATCAACGATGAGAAAAAACTAGTAAAAATTACTAAAGTTACATTAAATGAAAAAGGAAGACCTGTAAAGGTTGATTTTAAAGGATAGCAAATATTTAAACCCGCAGATGCGGGTTTTTATATATAAAAAAACTCAAAAAATAGGTATAAATTTTTATATATTTACCAATACTACTACTAGTGTTTTTAAAAACTATATGATATTATATAGATATAAAAACAATTAGTGGGGTGATTTGATGAAAGAGTTAAATGAATCTGTAGATCTTAATAAAATTTCAAAGAAGGCTTATTCATTAAATGAGGAAATAGCCAGTAGTATAACTCATGGAATAGGTATTTTATTTAGTGTAGTTACCTTAACTATTTTACTTATATATGCAATTTGGGATAGAAGTGTAATATCAATAGTAGCCTTTAGTATTTATGGTTTTTGCTCTATATGTTTATATACATCCTCAACCCTATATCATAGCTTCCAGAATGAAAAGATAAAAAAAATACTTAGAGTATTTGACCATTCTTCTATATTCTTGTTTATAGCAGGTACATATACTCCAGTTACACTTTTGTCTATGACAGGGTATTGGAGAATAGGAATATTAACAGCAGTGTGGACTATAGCACTATTTGGCATAGGCTTTAAGATATTTACCTACAATAAATTTGATAAATTTAAAATGGTATCTGTGCTTATGTATGTGCTTATGGGCTGGATAATAGTTATTGCTATAAGACCTATGCTAGAGATGGTACCTAAAGGATTTTTTATTTGGCTATTAGCAGGAGGAATAATCTATACATTGGGTACGATATTCTACTCAATAAAGAAGATACCATATAATCATGCAATATGGCATTTGTTTGTACTAGGCGGAAGCGTAATGCACTTTTTAGGGATATTTATATATCTTAAATAGATTTTTTACTGTTCATTATAAAAAGACTGATTACTGAATGTTTTACAGTAATCAGTTTTTTTATTGAGAATTGATTTCAATCACATTATTTTTAGAAAGATAAGGGTATATTAGATATATAAATTAAGTTATGGAGGAATATTATGAATAAAACCATATCTTTAAACGAGACTATCTATGAATTATGTACTAAATACCCAGAGATAAAAGATATTTTAAAAGACCTTGGATTTGTAGATATAGCAAATCCTATTATGATGAATACTGCAGGCAGAGTAATGACCATATTTAAAGGTGCACAAATGAAAAGCGTTGATATAGAAAAAATAAAAGAAAAATTAAAAGAAAATGGTTTTGAAATAATTTAAAGGAGGAAAAGAAAAATGAGTGAATTAATTAATAACAGAGAGGTATTAGAAGATCCTAATAAGAAAAAAAGACAGGCTATACTAAAAGATATAATCATGCAGCTACATGATGGAAAGGACCCTAAAGAAGTTAAGGACCAATTTGCAAATCTTATAAGTGGGGTATCGGCTAGCGAAATATCTGAAATGGAAGCAGGCTTAATCAAGGACGGAATGCCAGTTGAGGAAATCCAAAGACTATGTGATGTTCATGCTGAAATTTTTAAAGGGTCAATAGAGGAAATCCACAGTGAGACAAATGAAGAAGAAAAACCAGGTCACCCAGTAAGGGTATTTAAGGAAGAAAACTTTGCAATAGAGGATTTAGTAAAGAACAGTATACTTCCTAAGGTAAAGGATTTTGTATCAAATGGAATGGGCAAAGTAAAGTTCAGTATTATAGAAGATGTAAATCTACTAATGGACATAGAAAAGCACTATAGTAGAAAGGAAAATATTTTATTCCCTTACATGGAGAAGTATGGAATCACAGCTCCACCAAAGGTAATGTGGGGAGTAGATGATGAGATACGTAAGGAAATTAAGGATTTTAAAGCACTATTACTTAAAGAAAATATAGACATGAAAGACATGGAAGAAATAGAAAAAAAGGCAGAAATCATGGCACAAAGAATTTTAGATATGATTTTCAAAGAAGAAAGCATAATGCTGCCTATGCTATTAGATGTGCTAACTGAGGACGAGTGGCTAAAAATTGCTGAGGATAGTGAAGAAATAGGATACTGTATAGTAGCACCTACTGAAAAATGGGTGCCAGAAAGAGCACCAGTAGAGAAGATAGTTAAGGAAGAAACCACAGGTGGTCCTGCTGGATATGTTAAGTTTAATACAGGAATATTAAAGGTTAAGGAACTTGAAAACTTGTTAAACACTCTTCCTTTTGATATTACATTTATAGATAAGGATGATATAGTAAAGTATTTCTCACAACCAGAGGAGAGATTCTTCCCAAGAACTAAATCAGTAATAGGACGTACAGTACAAAACTGCCACCCACATGCCAGCGTAAAAACAGTGGAGAAAATACTAGATGACTTCAAAAGTGGAACAAAGGACAGCGAAGCCTTTTGGATTAAACTAAGAGGAGAATACATCTATATCAGATACTTTGCAGTAAGAGATAAAGATGGGAAGTATATGGGAACCCTAGAAGTAACACAAAATATCAAGCCTATACAAGAGATAACAGGGGAGAAGAGGCTGTTATCAGAATAGAATAATATAATCAGTAGAACATGACATATAAGGGATATGACTTTTGTAATTCAACTATCATTAATAGACTTATTTTGGCTAAAATGTAATTAAACTAAACGGACAGGTGTCTTGATTAGAAAAATTTATACTAATCAGGGAACCTGTTCTTTTATTTTGTATGCTAATTATTAGCTTATATTCAAGATTATTATGAATTAAGATAACTGTATAGAGCACTTTTCTTAGTAGCTGATTAACTTTTCATAGATTGTTAGAAATATATCCAATAAAAATAGTAAGCAAATGTCTACAAGAAATTGTTGACAAATTTAGTATATAGGTATAATATATTGGTAGGCAATTGATTACAATGGAGGTGATATTATGAGTAAAGGTAAAAAAGTAAAGCTTACAGATACTGAATGGAAGATAATGATGCTTTTATGGGAGGAGTCCCCTTTAACAGTTAGACAAATGGAAGATGCCTTGAAAGAAGAGACAGGCTGGACAAGACATACTATTATTTCTTTTCTAAAACGTATGATGGAAAAGGGATATATTCGTATGGAGGAAGGAAGTCCTGCTAGGCTCTATTATCCTTTGCTAGACAAAAACAATACGGTATTACAGGCAACTCGCTCATTTGTAAAAAAAATATTTGATGGTAAAGTGGGACTACTTGTTTCGTCTTTAGTTGAAAGTGAAGACATAACAGAGAATGAAATCAATTCTATGATAAAATCCCTTGAGCAGGCCTTAGTCGAAAAGGATGGGAAAGATGAGTGAAATACTTAATCTTTTAATACAAACAACTATTACATCATCTCTACTGATACTTTTTATTTTCTTAATCCGGTTTAGCCTTAAGGGCAAGATTAACCCAAGACTACAGTATGCCTTGTGGATAATAGTTGCAGTACGATTAATTATTCCTTGATAAAATTGCTAACACAGGAGAAAGGATTAGAAAAACACCTATTGCCTATAGATATAAGAGAAGTCAAATAGAAAATAAAGGTGGTAGATCAAATATAAAACCATACATATATAAAAGATTAATGGAAAGCGTTGGCGGCAATAATATGGTTTTAGTATTTGGATATTC
Organism: Proteiniborus sp. DW1; assembly: GCF_900095305.1. Lineage (NCBI taxonomy): Bacteria > Bacillati > Bacillota > Clostridia > Eubacteriales > Proteiniborus > Proteiniborus sp. DW1. The sequence continues at coordinate 17,637 of NZ_FMDO01000002.1, forward strand.
TGATTTGTATGAAAAGCTTGGGATAGGACAAGAAGAGTTTAAGAAGAACCCTAAAATATCAAGGAAAGTATTTTCAAGCCTAGGCTCTTACTCAGATTTATGGATTGGTGGTAATGGAAATCCAACATATAGATTTTCTCCTAATCCTGTATATAGTAACTGGAAAAGTCTTGTGATTCATACTGATGGGTACGGGAATATAGCAAGTCATGGGATTATTTTATGGGAATAGATGGATAAGAGATGAAAAGTACTTTATTTGTATAATAGTAAATACATATGTGCGTAGCTTAGGGATATAAAGGGAATATAGAGAGCACTAGTTTGCTAATTTGCAAAAAATTAAATATAAATAAGGAATTGGGGGAGTAGAATGAAAAGATTATTGAGTTTATTCATGGGGATAACTATTTTATTAACTGGTTGTACTTCACCACAAACGGTACAAATGGAGTCACCAGAACAATTAGAACAGCTTGAGCAGCAAGAAAGTGCTGAGAAAGTTGAACAATCTGAACAAGATGTACAATCTGAAAATCAAGAGCAATCAGAAGAGTCAGGGCGATATAAAACATTACTTTCACCAGACAATGAGTTGAGTATTGTAAGAAAACCTGCACCAGCAGATTTTACAGTTTTTCACCCTGGGAAGATGACTATGTTACCTAAGTATAACCCTGCTTCAGATGAAATGTGGCAAGTTGATTTAAGAAGTGGAGATCTTACAGAGCTTGATTTAGAGGGAAGATTTGAAGACTTGATCTATGCAGATTTTGATAGCAAGACTAAATGGCCTGATAAATTACCTGATGGCTTTGATCCAGAGTTAATTATGGAACTAGGAAAGAATCCTGGATTGGGAGTAAGAGAGCTTCATAAAAAAGGAATCACTGGCAAAGGAATTGGCATTGCGATAATAGATCAAGGCTTACTAGTTGATCATGTAGAATATAAGGATCAATTGAAATTGTATGAAGAAATTCATTGTGGTGATGATTTTGCAATGATGCATGGTCCTGCAGTCGCATCTATAGCTGTAGGTAAGACAGTTGGTGTAGCACCCGAGGCTGACCTTTATTATATTGCAGAAACCCATGGAGTATATAAAGATGGAGAATTTCAATATGACCTTATTTGGCTTGCAAAGTCAATAGATCGTATTGTAGAAATCAACAAGATTTTACCTGAAGGTGAAAAAATTAGAGTCATATCAATTTCTTTAGGAATAGGTGATTGGGCAAATGGCTATAAAAAGGCACTTGAATCCATAGAAAAAGCAAAACAGGAAGGGATATATACTGTATATGTTGGTAGTGACCCTTTTATGGGACTCGGACGTGATCCATTAAAGAGTGCAGATGAGCTTACTTCATTTTCAAAGGGAGAATACTGGAAAAGTTTTATATATAATAACGATGAGTTATTAATTCCTATGGATTCTAGATGTACTGCTAGTCCTACAGGTATTGAAGATTATGCATTCTATCGAAAGGGTGGTATGAGCTGGGTAGTCCCATATGTTGCAGGATTATATGCTCTAGCATGTCAGGTTGATCCTGATATTACACCAGAAGTATTCTGGGAGGAAGCATATAATACTAGTGAAACAATAACTATAAATGATACTCAAAAGCTTGGTAAAATAGTTAATCCTATAAAGCTTATAGAAAAAATTGAGGAATTAAAATAGCGATATCTTTAGTTATGATTAAGGACATGTTCTTTTGACTTGTGCTAATACAATGATGCCAGGGAGTTTTCCCTGGCATTTAGTTTAATGATTAACATTATTTAATTAGCGCCATACTTATTTTGTATAAACCAATATGTTAGGATAAAGGGAATCTTCAGAGTTTTCGGAAAATCCAAACGTGCCAGGACGAGTCCGCTTTTTCCATTTCATATGATCATCACCTAGCATATTCATAGGAAGATTATAACATATTATTAATCTTTATTATACTGATTCAAAATAGATAGATGATATAATAATATTATTGAGTGAGGAGATAAGAATTTATATAATTATATCTAAAAAAATGGTATTATATAGAGGAAAGCATCAATACTTTACTTTTTAAAAATATGAATATTATCAATATAAAGGAGTGCATGTAAATGGATAAATTCACATTAAAACAAGAAGAAGCTGTACTGATGATAATTGATATTCAAGAACGCCTAGTTCCTGCAATGAAATATGGAAAAAAGGTCATTTATAATACTAACATACTTATAAGTGCAGCACAAAAAATGCATATTCCTGTTATAGGGACTGAACAATATCCAAAGGGATTAGGTTCAACAGTTTCAGAAATAAGTGTAAATATTGATAAAGATTTGATTTATGAGAAGATGTCTTTTACAGGTTATACTGAAGAAGTAAAACAAGCTCTTAAAAGCATAGGTAGAAAGAAAGTTATAATTACAGGAATGGAAACCCATGTTTGTGTTTTTCAAACAGCAAGAGACTTACTAGAGGATGGATATCAGGTTTTTATAGCAGAGGATGCTGTATGTTCAAGAACAAAAGAAAACTATAAAAATGGACTTTCACTTATGGACAAAATGGGTGCTGTCATTTCTAATACAGAAACAATAGTGTTTGACCTATTGAAAGTATCTGGTACTCCTGTATTTAAGGAGCTTTCAAAGCTTATAAAATAATAGACTAATACTGGAGCAAAAACATATGAAGAAATACAAAAAAATATATATAGAAATAACAAATGTATGCAATCTTTCTTGTAGGTTTTGTCCTCAAACAGTGAGGCAACCTGAATTTATGAAACTAGAAATCTTTAAAAATATACTAGAACAAATAAAACCATATACTGATTATATCTATTTTCATGTAAAAGGAGAGCCACTTCTTCATCCAGAAATAGATAAGTTTTTAGATTTAAGCTATGAAAAGGGATTCAAGGTGAATGTAACTACAAATGGTACTCTAATAAATAAAGCTAAGGATAAGTTATTATTAAAATCTGCACTTAGGCAGGTTAATTTCTCTCTTCATAGTTTTGATGGAAATGATGGACTAGATAATAAGGATGAATATATAAATAATATCATTTCATTTGCAAAAGAGGCAGTTGATAAAACTAATATATTGATATCCTTGAGACTATGGAATCTAGATATGGACAATGCTACGAATCTCCAAAGAAAAAGAAATAGCCAGATATTAGAGATAATAGAAAAAAGCTTTAATCTAGACTATAAAATTGAGGAAAAAGTTATTCCAAGTAGAGGGATTAAAATAGCTGATAGAGTATATCTGAACCAGGATTATGAGTTTAAGTGGCCTGACCTAAAAGAGATAGAAGATACAGGTAAAGGATTTTGCCATGGTCTCAGAAATCAAGTAGGTATATTAGTAGATGGAACTGTAGTGCCCTGTTGTCTAGATGGAGAAGGAATAATTAATCTAGGAAATATAAGTAAAACGCTATTTTCAGATATAATAGAAAGTAACAGAGCTAAAAGTATAGTCAATGGCTTTTCTAGAAGAGAAGCAATAGAAGAGCTATGTAGAAAATGTGGGTATATGAAAAGATTTTAATTAAGGAGACAGATGTCTTTGCTAAGTAATCAATGAATCTGTCTCTTATATTATTAAAAACTAAGGAGATTATAATGAAATACTTAAAAGTTGTAGAAGGGATTTTTCAAAAAAGACCTAATAGATTTATAGCACAAGTGCTTATTGATGGAAAAGAAGAAACAGTACATGTAAAAAATACTGGAAGGTGCAAAGAGTTACTTGTGCCAGGAGTTAAAGTTATACTAGAAGATTGTTCTAATATTCCAACTAGAAAGACAAGATATTCGCTTATTGCTGTCTGGAAGGGAGATATGATAGTCAACATGGACTCCCAAGTTCCAAATGCAGTTGTATTTGAAGCACTTAAGGAAGGCAAGATTAAGGGTATAGGAGATGTATCCTATTCAAAGAGAGAGGTTACATTTGGCAATTCAAGATATGATATTTACTATGAATCCAAAGAACAAAAAGCCCTTATAGAAGTCAAAGGAGTTACCTTGGAAAACGCTGGTATTGCCATGTTTCCAGATGCCCCTACAGAAAGAGGAGCAAAACATGTTTTAGAAATGATAGAGGCAGTTAGGAAAGGCTACCGAGGAACCATATTCTTTCTGATACAAATGAAGGGCCCTAAGGAATTTAGGCTAAACTGGCAAATGGATAGAAACTTTTCAGAGGCAGTTAAATTAGCAAGCGAAAATGGCGTACAGATAATTGCTTATGACTCAATTGTATTAGAAAATAGTATTATCATAGATAAGCCTATTAAGGTAAACTTAAATAGCGGTATGGACATATCTTTTTAATCTGACTATGAGAGGGAGTAGATAATTGAATGACTAAGACAAGTAACTTAACAGAAGGAAACATATTAAAAGCATTGTTTAGGATTGCTATTCCTATTATGGGAACATCTTTTGTTCAAATGGCGTACAATATGACAGATATGATTTGGGTAGGCAAGATTGGATCTAGAGCTGTTGCTGCAGTTGGCACAGCAGGCTTCTTTACATGGCTTGCAATGGCATTTATTTTAATACCTAAAATAGGAGCAGAGGTGGGAGTAGCTCAGTCAGTAGGTAAGAAGGATATGGACGAAGCAAAGGTCTATATAAAGCATAGTATTCAGATGATTGTATGCCTTGCATTGCTTTATGCCTTTACACTTATAACTTTTAGGAAACCATTAATAGGATTTTTTAATCTTGGAGAGATAGATATTATAAACAATGCCATCATATACTTAGTTATTATAGCTTGTGGACTAATATTTTATTTTATAAACCCTGTATTTACTGCAATATTTAATGGGTATGGAGAAAGTAAAACACCTTTTGTCATAAATTCAATAGGATTAATAGTTAATATGATTTTAGATCCTGTATTGATTTTAGGCATTGGACCTTTTCCTAGGCTAGAAGTTGCAGGGGCTGCCATAGCAACAGTAATAGCTCAAGCTACTGTAACTATTATATTTATCACAAAGGTTAGGAAAAGAACGGAGCTTTTTTCAGGCTTAAATCTCCTTACATCTCCTGATATGGCGCATCTAAGCCGAATAATCAAACTAGGATTTCCAGTAGCCCTTCAAAGTGGACTCTTTACCGTATTTGCAATGATTATTGCAAGAATTATTGCACAGTGGGGGCCTATACCAATTGCTGTGCAAAAAGTAGGCTCTCAGATAGAGGCCGTATCCTGGATGACAGCAGGTGGATTTCAGACAGCGATGAGTGCTTTTGTTGGACAAAACTATGGCGCTAAAAAGTGGCCAAGAGTTTTCAGAGGATATTTTACTGGAATAACAATAATGTCTATAATCGGAATACTTACAACTTGTTTATTATTCTTTGCTGCAAAACCATTATTTTCTATTTTTATTGAAGAGGAAGAGACTATAAGATATGGAGTAGTTTACTTAAGGATATTGGCATTTTCACAGCTATTTATGTGTATAGAGGCAACTACAGCAGGTGCCTTTAATGGACTAGGCAAAACTATTCCTCCATCAATAGTAGGAATAGTATTTAATGGGCTTAGGATACCAGCAGCCCTTATACTTTCTTCAACTAGTCTTGGGCTTAATGGAGTATGGTGGGCAATAAGCATATCAAGTATATTTAAGGGTATAGTACTAGCTACTTGGTATATGATTATGCTAAAAAGGAATCCAGAGACAAAAGAGTTAAAATAGAGCCATAAAGGACGATTATTTTTGACTTTATAAGAATATATGAATCCTTCCCTCACTACCTTCAATATTGCATCAAATGGTAGATTAAAACAGCTTACCTTTTAGGTAAGCTATTTTAATGAACACAAAAGAACATTACCATTGATTTTAGGCTCTTTAACAAGATTAGGATTGAGCTACTCAAAGAAGCGATTTTAAAGAGTTAAAAATTTACTTAATCTCTATACTTTCTTAGTGTTTTTATTAAAGTATACTTTAAGTGAACCTTTTTTTATGCCATGACAATATATAGTGAGAGACATTTACAAAGGTATGAATTTTTTATGAGAGGAGGATTAAATTGGAGGTTACAGAATTAAGCAATCTTATAGCTTTACATGGTGATGCTATCTATGGATTTTGTTATAAACTTACAAAAAACAAAGCAGACACAGATGATTTGTATCAAGAAATATTTTTAAAAGCAATGGAGCTATGTCATAAAATTGACGTAAATAAAAATCCTAGAGCATTTTTAATTAGTATTGCAATAAGATTATGGAAGAATAAGAGAAGGAAATATCTTTGGCGCCAAAAAATAGCACCAACAGAAGAATTATATGAAAATGTTAGTATTAGGAGTGAATCAACTCCAGAAGATATTGTTATATCGAACGAGTTAAGCATTATAATACATAATGCAGTTGATAAATTGAGTGATAAGTATAAAATACCTTTGTATATGTACTATACTGCAGAAATGTCAATAGAAGACATAGCATCAGCATTAAAAATACCACAAGGAACTGTGAAAAGCAGGCTTTATAATGCCCGAAAGGCTTTAAAGACTATTCTAGGAGGTAATGAGCATGAAAAATGGAGAGAAGTTGGATATACTTTTGAAACGAACTCTTACACCAACGGTTAAGCCTAGTGAAACTCTAAATCAAAAGATAATCAGTCAGTTAAATACTAAAGTTATGGGGAATGATGGAAATAAATTATTTCGTAAAAGACGTATACCAGTTGCGTTAGTTGCTGCACTACTTATCTTGACATTATCAGCAGCAGTATATGCTACTTGGAACCTTCTTGCTCCAAATCAAGTTGCAGAACATTTTGGAGATAAAACTCTTTCTGATGCATTTAAATCAAAAGATGCAATAGTGATAAATGAGTCAATTGCTTCAGGTGAATATATTTTTACCCTCCATGGAATAGTTTCTGGTGAGGGGCTAAGTGACTTTGGAAGTTCAGCAGAAGAAAGTCATCCAGATAGAACATACGCTGTAGTTTCTATAGCAAAACAAGATGGAAGCAATATGCCAGATACCCAAGACGAAGAATATAATGCCACTCCTTTTTTTATTTCGCCATTAATAAAAGGACAAAAACCATGGCTGGTAAATATAGCAACTATGAACGGTGGGTATTCTTCATTTGTGATAGATGGGGTTATGTATAGATTAATTGAATGTGATGGAGTTGAAATGTTTGCTGACAGGGGATTATATCTTTGTATAAGTACAAGTACGTTTTATGATATAAATGCTTTTAATTATGATGAAGAAACAGGGGAAGTAAGTGTTAATAATGAATATGATGGAGCTAATGCTCTTTTTGGCTTACCATTAGACACGTCTAAGGCTGACTATGAAAAAGCAGAAGCTTACCTGAAAGAGTTACTTAAAGAGCCAGAAAAAACAGATGTTGATAGAGATGAGATGACAAATATTTATTGGGATGAAATGACAGTAGAAGGTGATATAATACAGGAATCTATTAGAGAGGTTACTTACGATAAAAATGGAAATGTATATTATGATTATGAAGACATCACAGTGTCTACTCATGTAGAAACTCTTTTTGAAGATGATCAAACGGGTTTATCTAGCATGGTATGTATTATTAAAGAAGATGATAACTTATTTGCAATCCAATTCTTAAGAGATTCTAATGGAGTAATTACAGGTAGAGTAATAAAAATGAACTAGTTACATTTGAATCTGAATCGTTAGCATATTTCATTAGATTATTAATCAAAAGATATTAGGCTATAGAAGTGAAAAGCACAATTAAATTTAATAGATATTGAATTTAAAGGTGGATATTTATGAAAAAAGAGGGAATAACATAAATATCCACTTTTTTTAT
>NZ_FMDO01000003.1 GCF_900095305.1 Proteiniborus sp. DW1
AACCAATAAGAAAGCTTTACTTTGAAGTCCTTATAATCAATAATTTGACCTAATAAATTTTAGGCAGATTGGCGAGAACTTTTATTTCGTGCAAGTCACTTATATAGTAGCTCAAGAAAATTTCCTTTACTCTAATTCTTCATATAGAAGACATTCTTAGCAAAAGTAAGCACAACTTATGCTATTATACAAATATTTTTTCGCCTTGTCTTGATAAGTCGATGATCTTACTATTAACTTTTTCTAATAAACCAAGCATTTGTCTTGAAAGGTCTTCAGCTTCACTATAAAACTTTTGTGCTCTAGCTTTATCATTTTGCTTAACTGCATCAATAACCTTATCTCCAATACTATGGAAGTTATGATGTACGCTGTGTATTTGTTGCCATTCTTCCACTAATGAAGGATGATTTATTTGAATAGCATTATAAAAATGTCCAAAGGCACATCTATTGGAGTCTGTTTGAATAGGATATATACGCATTTCATCTACTATTTTCTTAAGAGCATCCATCCACTTTACATGAGCTCCCATTGCTTTTTTTATGGCATCCATTAATTCGTCATTTGTAATGGCATGGATAGTGCCATCAAGGCTTTCGATCATATTTTGAACTATTAAAGAAAGCTGATTGTCAATTTCAGATATCTGGCCTGCATAATTTATGCTATCTACTGCATTTTTATGTATGTTTTGAGTCATATAACTAAGCTTTTCTGCATCACTACTTGATGCTTCCATAGCTTGGGTGATTTCATTAGCTGATATTTTAATACCTTCCATAGAATTGCGAATTACACCTACATTTGAAATTACACTATTAAGCATTCCAACATTTTTAGAAACTGTTTCAGACACCATTTCAATCATTTCACTCATATGACTAGTTGATGATATGGTATTATTCAAACTTTCTTTTCCGTCATTGGCAGCTGAATGAATACTGCCTACAAAATTTCTCATTCCTTCTAGATTTTGCTTTGTGTCATCAGCTAATTTTCGTACCTCTTGAGCTACGACAGCAAATCCACGACCATGCTCCCCTGCTCTTGCTGCTTCTATTGCTGCATTTAGTGCCAGAAGATTTGTTTGTTCAGCAATAGCTTGTACACTATCAACTATTTTTCCAACCTCCTCTGCAAGCTCAACTAATTGCTGAATTTTTTTACTCATGTCCTCAGTGTCTTGTATAACATTATCCTTAATTAATTGCACTTCTTTAAGCAGTTCTATACTCTCATCATTTTTATGTACTAATAATTCGGATTCTTTTGTCAAGCTATTTAAGGTTTCCGCAGTTGTTTCTATAGTTTCACTTACCTGACTCATACTTGCAGATGTCTGTTCAACAACAGCAAGGTTTGACTCACTTACAATTGACATTTCCGCTGCAAAATCCTTTAATTGATGTGACATATGGGTCATGCCTACATCAAAGCTACTTAGAGAGCTAGCAATATCGAGTATTTCCTTTGCAGATGAAGACATTATTGCTTCATTATCAAGTAGTTTTTCAAAATGAGAAAGTAACTTATTGTGAATAGGATATTTCACATTAAGTCCAGCGACTCTTTTGCCTTTTAATGCATCTTCTACATACTTTATTATACATTCTGCCTCTTCACATGGTGCCTTACGAAAAAAATTATTAATCATTAGAGTTCACTCCCTTAACTGTAAGTTTTATATGACAGTTCCTAAATATAATATACTTCAAATTATAATAAAAGTTAGGCCTTTTAGGCAATAGCTAATAAAATTCTAAACAGTTTTGCAATACAAATTACTTGCTTCTATGAATATAATAGTTTATGATGCCACTTGTATTTCGGGTGTCTAAATAATATAATAATATTATATATTATAGTAAGGAGAGCCTAAGTATGAACTTTAGCTATTTAAGTAAATACATAAGTAGATATAAAAAACAGTTCTTAACAGCGCTTATCTTTTTAACCCTTGAAGCCATAGGAGATTTAATCCAACCAACTATCATGTCTAAGATAATCGACAATGGAGTAACTAAGGGAGATATGAATTATGTGCTTAAGCTAGGAGGACTTATGCTTTTAATGACTGGCTTTGGTGCTACTTGTGCCGTCATTAGAAATGTAGTGTCTTCTAAGGTATCCCAAAGCTTTGGAGCAGACTTAAGGGAAGATTTATATATTAAGATTCAGGGATTTTCCTTCGATAATATTGATCAGTTTCAAGATGCATCACTGATTACCAGACTTACAAATGATATTAATCAAATCCAAAACTTTTCCCATGGAATGATGAGAGTATTTGTAAAGGCTCCTATATTAGGAGTAGGAGCTATAATAATGGCATTTATATTAAATCCTAAAATGTCACTGATACTTTTAGGAGTAGTTCCAGTAGTAGGTACAATCATAGGTTTAAATCTTAAAATATCCTACCCTATTTTTACAAGTATTCAAAAGGCATTAGATAGAGTCAATAGCGTAATGAGAGAATACTTGGCCGGTATTAGAGTAGTGAAGGCTTTTAATAGATTTAAATATGAAAGAGAACGCTTTAAAATAGTAAATAGAGATTTAAAAGATGTTACTCTAAAAGGTATGAAAATAGTTGCTGTCTTTCATCCATTAGTGGCATTATCAGTAAATATTGGCATAGTATTAGTTTTATGGATTGGAGGATTAAATGTTAATATAGGTGACATGGAAGTTGGTAAAATCATGGCATTTATTAACTATATGACTCAGGTTTTATTTGCTCTCATGATAATGACTAGGGTATTAAATATGTTTATTAGAGCAAAGGCATCAGCAGAGAGAATAGGAGAAGTTTTTGAAGCAGAGAATACCCTTTTAATAAAGGATGAACCTGTTCAAATAGATAAAGCAAAGGGACACATAGAGTTTGAAAATGTATACTTCAAATATCATTCTGACAGCGGATATGTACTAGAGGATATTTGTTTTTCTATTAACCCTGGGGAAACTTTAGCAGTTATAGGCTCTACAGGCTCAGGTAAGTCTACTTTAGTCAATCTAATACCAAGATTTTATGATGTAGTTAAAGGGAAAGTAAAGATTGATGGTATAGATGTGAAAGATGTTAGTCTTAGTAATTTAAGAGAAAAAATAGCCATAGTTCCCCAAAAGGTTCTACTGTTTACAGGTAGCATCAAAGATAATATAAGATGGGGAGATGAAAATGCAACAGATAAAGAAATAGAAAGAGTTGCTAAAATAGCTCAAGCCCATGACTTTATTATATCATTCAATGAAGGTTATGATACTTACTTAGGACAAGGTGGGGTAAATTTATCAGGGGGTCAAAAGCAAAGAGTGTCCATAGCCAGAGCTCTTATAAAGAGGCCAGCAATACTTATTTTAGATGATAGCACATCTGCAGTAGACTTAATAACTGAGAAGAAAATAAGAAAAGGCTTAAAGGAATTTTTAAAAGATACTACAACTATATTAATAGCTCAAAGAATTACCTCTGTAATGGATGCAGATAAAATTATTGTGATGGATAAAGGAAGAATAGTAGGCATGGGAACTCATGAAAAGCTTCTAAAGACCTGTGAAGTATATCAGGACATCTACCATTCTCAGATAGGAAAGGGGGTAGTAAGCCTTGATGCCTAGACAAACGCAAAGAGGACCAACAGGTATTGCAGGAGGAAGAGGCATTATCATGCCTGCAAAGAAAGCAAAGGATGTTAGACATACTATAAAAAGGTTATGGGAATTGTTTAAGAGTGAAAAAAGACAACTTATTTTAGCTTTTTTATTAATATTGACATCAGGATTATTGGGGCTGTCTGTGCCATTCCTTATTGGTAAAGCAATAGATGCCATATCCATATATCCTGGGAAGGCTCTAGTTGAATTTGACAGGCTAAGATTTATAGTGTTGGTGTTATTAACAGTGTATATATCAGATAACATTCTGGTTTTTTTACAAGAGTACACTGTAGCAGGAATTGCTCAAAGAGTAGTATTTAATTTAAGGGAGAAGCTATTTGAAAAGCTTCAGTCCTTGCCAATTATATTTTTTGATAGACACACTCATGGAGAGATAATGAGCAGAGTATCTAATGATATAGATAATGTAAGCACTACTATATCTCAATCAACTGTACAGTTCATGTCGTCAGCAGTGAATATTTTAGGCTCATTGGTAATGATGCTGTATTTAAGCCCACTTATGACTTTGGCAAGTATGATTACCATTCCTATGGTGTTCTTTTTGACTAGATTTATAGCAAAGAAGACGAGACTATTATTTAGAGAGCAGCAAAAGACTTTAGGGAGGTTAAATGGACACATTGAGGAATCAATAGCAGGAATACATGTAGTAAAAGCATTCAATAATGAAGAAAAGGTAATAGCTGAATTTAAAGCTCAAAACGATATACTAAGAGATGTGGGAGTAAAGGCTCAGATTTGGTCTGGATTCATAATGCCTCTTATGAATGTAATTAACAACTTTGGGTTTGGTGTTATAGCTGTTTTCGGAGGAAGCTTAGCAGTAAAAGGTATTATTTCAGTAGGAGTGATTGCCAGCTTTATATCTTATTCAAAGCAATTTACAAGACCATTAAATGAGCTTGCAAATACATTTAATACATTGCAGTCAGGTGTAGCAGGAGCAGAGAGGGTATTTGAAATACTGGATGAAGTGGAAGAAAGAAAAGACAGCCATAATGCCATAGCTAAGGATAACGTTAGGGGAGAAGTGGAGTTTAAGGATGTAACTTTTGAATACAAGAAAGATGAGCCAGTACTAAAAGACATATCATTTAAAGTAGCTCCTGGAACTAACATAGCTTTAGTAGGACCTACTGGGGCAGGAAAAACTACTATAGTAAACTTACTGACTGGATTTTATGAGATAAACAAAGGAGAAATATTAATAGATGCAATCAATATAAAGGACTATCAGAAAAATAGTTTGAGGAAAATATTTGGAATGGTGCTCCAAGATACCTATCTATTTTCCGGAACTGTAAAAGAAAACATAAAGTATGGAAATCTAGAGGCAACAGATGAAGACATAGTTAAAGCAGCTATTTTAGCAAGAGCAGATGATTTTATAAATAAGCTACCTCAAGGCTATGATACATTTTTAACTGAAGGAGGAACTAATCTGAGCCAAGGGCAAAGACAGCTATTAGCTATATCTAGAGCAATTTTAGCTAATCCATCTATACTAATATTAGATGAAGCTACTTCCTCAGTAGATACTAGAACAGAATTGAAAATCCAAGAAGCCATGGTAAAGCTTATGGAGAATAGAACGACATTCATCATTGCTCATAGGCTATCTACTATTAAGGATGCAGATGTTATTATGGTAATAGATCATGGTGAAATAGTTGAAAAAGGTAGTCATGAAGAACTTCTAGATAAGAAAGGTCATTATTATAATCTTCATCAAAGTCAATTTGCTAATGTGGATATACCTTTGCAAAAATGAAAACCGCCTATTAGAGTATTCTACTTTTATGAAAACACACAGAAAATGAATTTAAATTATCTAAAATGTAATAGCGAAAGGTGCTGTTGCACTAGCAAGTTTTATTTTCTAGTGTAACAGCACCTTTTTATTGTTATATGAGTATGAGGCTATAAAACTTAAAGTACTTAGATATCTAAAGAAATAATTAGATAATTTGGTCTATTCATTAATTAACCGAGTTGATTAATATAAAAGGGACTTACTCTTTGTTAAAAATAATAAAAGTTATGATATAATATTTAGTGTCCCTAAATTATTATAGAAAGAAGAGATATAATGACTAGTACTGAATACGAAAAAAATGATAAGAAAACAAAAGTACTTAATTGGTTTAAAAACCCCACGAGATCTAGCGTTATTAATATTGCCTGGCCTGTTCTTGTGGAGCTACTTCTAGGCTCACTTTTTGGTATGATAGATATGATGATGCTTGGAAGAATGAGAGATAATTCATTGTCAGCTGCTTCTGTTGCTGCAGTCGGTATGACAAACCAACCCTTATTCATAGGCCTATCCTTGGTTCAAGCTTTAAATGTTGGCGGAACTGCTATGGTTGCCAGGTATTATGGTTCTGGTCAGAAGGACAAAATAGAGACTACATTAAAGCATGTAATGTTGCTGAGTCTGTTCATGCTTGCAATTCCTTTATCAACACTTGGAATAATATTTACAGATTCTATTTTAAGCTTTATGGGGGCAGAAGCGGATGCACTGCAGGCAGGAAGAATGTATTTTAAAGTTATTATGGTTGGATTTATATTCCAGTCCTTAAATATGTCTATATCTGCAGCCTTAAGAGGCATAGGACAGACTAAAATACCTATGAGAATTAACTTATTTTCTAATCTTTTTAATGTTTTTGGAAATGCGATTCTTATATATGGACTTTTAGGTTTTCCTGAACTTGGGGTCACTGGTGCTGGTATATCAACTGCTATTTCAAATGTAATTGCATGTGTGCTTTTATTTTGTTATGTAATAAAAGGTAAAAGTGTTGTTAGGTTAAATCTTAAAAACAGGTTTAAGTTTCAGAAGGATATCATATATAATTTGATAAAAATTGGACTACCCGCATCACTGGAACAAATGGCTATGAGAACAGGAGTGCTTATTTTTGTGAAAATAGTAGCAGGCTTAGGTACTGTTGTATATGCATCACATCAGATAGCTTTAAATATATTGGGACTATCATTTCAACCAGGTCAAGCCTTTGGTATTGCAGCTTCATCGCTAGTTGGAAGAAGTTTGGGAGCTCATGAGCATTCGAAGGCTGAAGACTATGCAAAAGAGACACGAAAGATTGGTTCAATGATATCTACTTTAATGGCAGTAGTATTTTTCTTTTTTGGACCACAGCTTGTAGGTTTATATTCTAATGATCCGATTGTTATTGAAAATGCTTCGCTAGCATTGAAGATAATTGCCCTAGTTCAACCCTTTCAATCCTCTCAGCTTATTTTAGCAGGAGGACTAAGAGGAGCGGGAGATACCTTTTGGCCTTTGGTGAGTACATTTACTGGTGTTCTAATGATTAGAGTTGGTTTAGCACACATATTTGTTAGAGTTCTAGGATATGGGTTAGCAGGAGCATGGATGGCAGTATTTGTAGACCAGTTTGTCAGATGGATCTTCGTATATGCAAGATTTAGAACAGGAAAATGGAAGTATGCAAAACTAAGATAGTAGTGGATTTTTATAGAGAATCTTTTCTGTATGCACAGAAGAGATTTTTTATGCAAATTACTAAGTCTATGTCCTTTAGCGACAGTTTCCATATATTTATGATAATATTGACTAAGACTACTTCTTTAGATACTACTTAACTATAGTTAAGTTATAGTCGATAACATTTTTAGACATCAAAGTTAGGAGGGGTCATGAACATTGAAGAACAGATTCAAAGCAATTTTTAACATTTCTATACCATTTATAATAATTATTTTAGGATATTTTCTTTATAAAAAGGCTATAGTGATGACCGCTCAACAATTGCAGATAATTGAGATTATCCCTTATTTTACTTTCCTTATTGGGCTGATTATCTCATTTAAATTTAATCGCAGTCGTGAATTTTTTATGTTTATCATCCTTGCATTGTCATTTGTTTTGCTTAATTATATCCGTAAAAACACTGGAGAATCAGGAAGTGCTTTAGATTTATACCTAGTCATATGTCTATTGATTCCTACAAATATCCTTGTATTTTCGATATTAAGTGAAAGAGGAGTATTGAGTTTATGGGGTGGAATTCGAATAGGTCTTATAGCTTTGCAATTATTATTCGCAAACTGGATAATTAATGCTGAGGGAAGAGAACTACTTGTTTTATTTAAAAAAGATTTAATACCAATAGAGCTGGAGAAAATGACTCCCATAACTGAAATTGCTCTATTAGTTTTTCTGATAGCCTTTATTTTGCTCATAATCAGGCAAGCTTTACGCAAAACAATGCATGATGTCTACTATGTAGGAGTACTATTTTCACTATTTCTTATTCTCCACAATTATAAAAACCAAATATTTTATTTAGTATTTTTCTTCACTTCAGGAGTTATTCTAGTAGTTTCAGTAATTCAGTACTCATATTCAGTTGCTTTTTATGATGAGCTTACAGGTTTACCATCTCGTAGAGCTTTAAAGCAAGATATGATGAAACTAGGAATTAACTATTCAATTGCTATGCTAGACATTGACTTTTTTAAAAAATTCAATGATACATATGGGCATGATACAGGAGATGAAGTCTTAAAGCTAGTAGCTTCTATTATAAAGGATGTTACTGGAGGGGGAAAATCATATAGATATGGAGGAGAAGAATTTACAATACTCTTTCCAAGTAGGAGCATAGGTGAGGTGTTACCACATCTGGAAGAGCTTAGGGAAAAAATATCAAAACGTGGATTCTATGTACGTAGCAAAAACAGACCAAAAAAGAAGCCTAGAAAGTCTACTAGCAGTTCTAGAGCCTCAAAGCCTATTCGTATTACAGTGAGCATAGGGGTAGCACAAAAAAATGAAAAGAATAAAACCCCAGATGCTGTTTTAAAATCTGCTGATTCAGCCTTGTATCGTGCAAAGAAAAAGGGGAGAAATTGTGTTAGTAAGTAGATAATCTGTCAAACTAGTCAAAATGGTTTCTAAATTTAATAAAAATACACTTGAAAAAGTACAAAAATGTTATAAAATCAAAATATCTAAGATTGCTGAGTCTATTTAAAATTGCTTAGGGTAAATTTAATTTAATATGAAGGGTTAAAGAACAGAATAGGACTCTAATAATTATGAATTTTGCTTTTGCTGAACTAAATATATTAGTCTAAACACAATTGCTTTGAAATAAGTATAAAATACAATATTCTTTGAGGAGGGATTCCATGGGAATTATTAAAGCAGCCTTTAATTCTATAGGTGGAGGGTTTGCAGATCAGTGGTTAGAGGTTATTGAGCCTCAGGAAATGAGTGACACTACAGTTATGACACCTGGCGTCAAAGTAAGAGCAAAGGACAAACGTAATTCTAATAGAAAGGGCACTGATAACACAGTTTCAAATGGTTCTATTATTCATGTTTATCCTAATCAATTTATGATACTAGTTGATGGTGGTAGAATAGTAGATTATACAGCAGAAGAGGGATATTACCAAGTAAATAATTCAACTCTGCCTTCAATGTTTAATGGTCAATTTGAAGATTCATTAGTAGAGACATTTAATCGTGTAAAGTTTGGAGGAGTGACACCTTCTGCGCAAAAGGTGTACTACATAAACCTTCAGGAAATTAAGGGAATAAAGTTTGGTACACGTAATCCTGTTAACTACTTTGATAGCTTTTATAATGCTGAACTCTTCCTAAGGGCACATGGGACATATTCTATTAAGATTATAGATCCACTTAAGTTCTATATGGAGGCAATTCCAAGAGACAAGTCTCAAGTGAATATTAATGATATAAATGAACAATATTTATCAGAATTTCTTACAGCATTGCAGGCAGCTATTAATCAGATGTCTGCTGATGGGATGAGAATCTCTCTTGTGACTTCAAGAAGCATGGAACTAGCAAAATACATGGCAAATGTCCTTGACAATGATTGGAGCCAAATGCGTGGTATGGAAATTCAGTCTGTAGGTATTTCTAGTATTTCCTATGACGAAGAATCCCAGAAGCTAATAAACATGAGAAATCAAGGTGCCATGCTGTCAGATGCTACTATTAGAGAAGGTTATGTTCAAGGTTCTATTGCAAGAGGAATAGAGGCTGCTGGTTCCAACGCAAATGGTGCCATGACAGGTTTTATGGGAGTTGGCATGGGCATGCAAGGAGCAGGAGGTTTTATGGAGGCTGCTTCTCAAACTAATAGACAACAGATGCAGCAACAAGAGCAGAATAGAGCTCAAAGCAAACAAGAAATAACATCTACTGGTACTCCTTTAGGACAAGGCTGGAAATGTGAATGTGGTCATCACAACACAAGTCGCTTTTGTTCAGAATGTGGCAAGCCTAAGCCAAGTGAAGAGAAAAATACTTGGAACTGCAAATGTGGCTCAGTAAACACAGGAAACTTCTGTCCTGAATGTGGTTCAAAAAGACCAGAAGCTCCAAAAAAATTTAAATGCAACAAATGCGGTTTTGAACCTAAAGACTTTGACCAATTACCGAAGTTTTGTCCTGAATGCGGAGATCCTTTTAACGAGGACGATATAATTTAATTTTAGAAGAAGGTGACATTGGTGGCGGCCATAACATATAAATGTCCAAACTGTGGAGGAGCGCTGGAGTTTAATGCCGAATCCCAAGATTGGAAATGTGAGTTTTGCTTAAGCAATTTCAATAATGAAGATGTAAAATCCTTTGAAGACAATTTGAATACTAATGACAACTCTTTTGACCAAGATACAATTAAAGAAGATGCTGAATTTGCAGAAAAAGCGAGAGTATACACCTGTAATAGCTGTGGTGCAGAGATAGTAACTGATGATACAACCGCTGCAACCTTTTGCTACTATTGTCACAATCCTGCTATTATACCTGGTCAGCTATCAGGGGAATATAGGCCTGCCAAGGTAATTCCTTTTAAGTTTAACAAGGAAGCTGCTAGGGATATGTTCGTAAAATGGTGTAAAAAGAAACCCCTATTATCAAGGCAATTTACATCTAACTCCCAGTTAGAGCTACTATCAGGTGTATATATTCCATTCTGGTTATTTGATTGTGATACAAGAGGAAGAATAATTGCAGAGGGAAGAAAGATTCGTACATGGGTAAGCGGAAATAAGAAATACACAGAAACTAAGTATTATGATATTACTAGGGCTGCTACTGCCAGCTTCAATGGAATACCAGCAGATGGATCAAAAAAGGCAGATGATAGACTTATGGAAACCTTAGAGCCCTATGATTATAGTCAAATGGTGGACTTTTCTATGTCTTATCTATCAGGATACATGGCAGAGAAGTATGATGTAGATAAAGGGGATGTGTTTGGAAGAATATCAGAAAGGGTCAATGAATATACTAGTACACTGCTTCGCAATACCATACAAGGCTATAGTAGTATAACAGTAAGAAACAGCGATATAGATATATATAAATCTCAAGCAACCTATGTACTTTTGCCTGCTTGGATATTTACTTATAATTATAGGGGTAAGACATATATGTTTGCAATGAATGGTCAGACAGGAAAAATTGCAGGAAGTCTTCCTATAAGTATGGGCAGAATGGCTGCATGGTTTGGAATTATTTCTGGGATTACATTTGGTATTCTTTCTATAGGAGGTATGCTCCTATGAGAAAAGAGTTAAAAACTATTACTATAATTACAATGGTGTTAATAATCCTGATTGGTGTAAATGTCTATGCTATAGACCAAAAGATTTATGATGAAGCAGATTTGTTTACTCAAACTGAAGAAGACGCATTACAAGCTAAAGCCTTTGAACTAAGTGAAAGATTAAATCTAGATACAGTTATCCTTACAATTCAGGACAGTAAAGGAAAATCTTCTCGTGCCTATGCTGATGACTTCTATGATGAAAATGGTTTTGGCTACGGAGAAAGCTACGATGGCTTGATTCTACTTATAAACATGGATGACCGTGAAGTATATATTTCTACATGTGGTAAAGCAATCGATTATTTTACAGATGCAAGAATAGAAAGTATTTTAGATAAGGTTTATATTTATCTTACAGAGGGGAATTATAGCTTAGGAGCAGAAGCCTTTCTAACTGAGGTAGAGTATTATTTTCAAAAGGGTATTCCTTCTAACCAATATACCTATGATGAGGATACTGGGATTTCAAGCAAAGGAAATGCAGAAGTTTTCCAAAAAAAGGATTTAGCAAGTAGATTATTAATTTTTTTCCTAATTTCTATTGGAGTAGGAGGAATATCAGTAGGAATTATGGCTATTAATAACAAAGGAAGAGTCTCTACTAATCAAGGCACCTATTTAGATAGAAACTCATTTAATCTTATAAATAGTCAGGACCGCCATGTAAATACAAGAGTAACTTTTGTGAATATTAATACTGAATCCAAATCTAGTGCAGGTAAAGCTGGGAGAAGTACTGTTCATAGATCAAGTAGCGGCAGAAGCCATGGTGGTGGCGGACGTAAGTTTTAACTATGTAGTCCCTGTGACGTAAATTAGGTCACAGGGACCTTTTCATATAAAGGTTATCTGTTGCTTTTTAATACTTGAATAAGCTCGTCAAATGAGGTGTTTTTATAATCCATACCCTTAAGGCTAGTTTCTTTTTCAATTGCAGACTTTAGAGCTGGAGATACCTTTATATTTCCTACAACAATGGCTCCTATTATTTTATCGTTGCTAATAAGGACTTTATTGTAAATACCTTCTTGTGACCTATCATCAATAATAATGTTTGTTGCCTTACTTTCGTCTACTATTCCCATAGAAAATAATGAGAGATTAAATGCATTTAGTGTTGTCACTGGGATAATATGCTCATATATACTATCCTTGCCTATGATATTATAACCAGCAACTTTTCCCTGTCCAATTGCAATATTCCATAATCCATAAGTTTGATTATTATATTCGGCTACATCTCCTGCAGCATAAATACCGTCAATATTTGTTTCCATTTTCTTATTTACAATAATTCCATTATTAGTTTTGATAGGAGTATTATCTAAAATATCAATATTGGGCTTCGTTCCAACTGAATATATTATAGTGTCACATTCATATGAATTCCCGTTTGTAGTCATAAAACCTTCCACATTGCCATTGCCTTTAATTTCACTTACCTGAGTACTGAAAAGAATTTGAATGTTACTTGCTAAAACAGCCTTTTCTAATATCTTTGCAGCTTTTTCATCTAATTGTGCTCTCATAAATCTTGGCGACCTATGTGAAAGGATAACTTTTTTGCCAGCTTGAGCCATTATCCAAGCTGTTTCTAGCCCCTGTATTCCTCCTCCAATGATTAAAACTACCTGAGCATCCTTAAGTCTATCTATGATATCCCAGGCGTCCTGCAGTGTCTTTAAGGTATATACTCCATGCTTTTTGATTCCAGATATGAGCGGTGTAACATTATGAGATCCATTTGCCAATAATAACTTTGTGTAGTCTATTATATTTCCATCTGATAATCCTATGACTTTTTTATTTGTATCAACAGAGATTACCTTCTTATCTAAGTACAAAATTACATCATTTTCCTTATACCATTCCTTTTTTTGAAGCAAAATTTTATTTTCCTCAAGTCCGCTAAGCAAACCCTTTGATAGACGAACACGATTATAAGGATAGAACCTTTCTTCTCCAATTAAATGTATTTTACTTGCTTTGTCTATTTCTCTTATGGATTTTATAGCACTAATTGCAGCTATGCCATTGCCAACGATTACTATGCTTTCAGTCATTCTAATGCTCCTTTCGTAGGTATTATTCTTAGTTTTTTACAAAGTTAATCTAATAATACATCCTTATAGATAATACATATTTAAGGGAAAAACAGGAAATTACGAAGAAAAAATTGCTTATAAATAAAAAAAATTGCAAAATTATTAAAAAATAATTAAAAAAACACTTGTAATATTTTTTATATAGGATATACTAATAGAGAACCTTAATTCAAAAGTAAAATGATTAGTATGAATATTTTTCGAATTATCTAACTTAACAAGTTTTTAATATATAGATTTTCGAAATTTTTATTAGTATTTAATTTATCATTTTTTACGGAGAATTAAAGGAATAAAAATTTCGGAGGTATATAACATGAATGGTACAGTAAAATGGTTTAATTCAGAAAAAGGATTTGGATTCATCACTACAGAAGAAGGAAATGACGTATTTGCTCATTTTTCACAAATCAACAAAGAAGGATTCAAAACTTTAGAAGAAGGCCAAAAAGTAACTTTTGATGTTGTTAATGGAGCAAAAGGCCCACAAGCTGAAAACATTACAATATTATAATTACTAAGCTAACAAGAAACCTAGAGATAACTCTCTAGGTTTTTTTATGACCTAACCCGATTCTTTCGGATGCTTTTCCGAAAGAATCGCAGGTAGGTCAAACGCAACGAGAACCAAATCTGCACGACCGAGGGGAGTGAGCAGATTTGTGTTTCGAGACTGCGGCGAATGGTCTAACCCGATTCTTTCGGATGCTTTTCCGAAAGAATCGCAGGTAGGTCAAACTGGGCGAGTACCAAATTTATGCGAGGGATGGCGAGCAAATAAATTTGTATGGCTGATGCTAAGCGTAAGCGTATATTTCCATTATATTTCCCTATGGACAGCCACTTTTTTATTATAAAGCAATAAAATGTTAGTAAAAGATAAAAAGGTGGGATAAAAATGGAGACTTTAAGACTAGGTTCAAGAGGTCCAAACGTAAAACTAATACAGAGTCTTTTAAATAGAATTGGTTACAATGCAGGGACAGTAGATGGGGTATTTGGAGCACAGACTCAGCGGGCAGTTATTGCATTCCAAAGGGATAATGGACTAACTCCTGATGGAATAGTGGGGCTTGCAACATGGAGAGAATTTAATAGGCTTCTTTCAGGTTATGATACCTATACTATTAGGGCAGGAGACACCTTATACAGCATAGCTACTAGATATTATACAACAGTTAATGCCATACTAACTGCTAATCCAGGCATTGATCCTAATGCACTGGCCATAGGTCAGCAAATAGTAGTTCCCTATGGAATTGATATAGTTTTTACTGATATAGACTATACTTACGAAATCATGGAAAGACAGATAACTGGATTAAAGGTAAGATATCCATTTCTTGAAGTAGGCACTATTGGAAGTAGCGTCATGGGTAAGGACTTATATTATATAAGGCTTGGGATAGGTCCTAATGAAGTTACCTATAATGCATCTCATCATGCGAATGAATGGATTACTACACCTTTATTAATGAAATTCATAGAAAACTTTTCTAAGGCATATGCAAATAGAACAAGTATAAGAGGATATAATGTCCCAAGTATATGGGAAAGTAGCAGTATATATATTATTCCAATGGTTAACCCCGACGGAGTGGATTTGGTGACATATTGGCCTAATTATCCTAATCCAATCTACCAGCAAGCTTCTCGTATAAACACAACAGGCTTGCCATTGCCTAGAGTATGGAAGGCTAATATTAGAGGAGTTGATTTGAACTCCAATTATCCAGCAGATTGGGAGCTAGATAGACAACTGAAAGCTGCAATGGGTATAACAGGACCTACTCCTAGAGACTGGGGGGGACCTGCGCCATTATCTGAACCAGAATCAAGAGCTATGGCAAACTTCACTTCGCAGCATAATTTTAGGCTAGTTATTGCATATCACACACAAGGGCAGGTAATATTTTATCAATATCAAAACTTGGCTCCACCTGTATCACGAACAATTGCAGAGATGTTTTCAAGAGCCAGTGGATATAGCATAGCAGAAGGACCAGCAGAAGTATCATATGCAGGATATAAGGATTGGTTTATCCAAGATTTTAGAAGACCAGGCTATACAATAGAAGCTGGTATTGGAGTGAATCCATTGCCGCTATCTCAGTTTCCAGCTATATATAATCAGAATGAAGAGATAATGCTATTGGCTGCTATAGTATAGAGATTAATTTAGAAAAGAGATATATTTAGCTGCAAATTATTTAAATATGCTTATCTTTTTAAAAGAAGAAGAGGATGAGATTATGCTCTTAAACTAAGTAATAGTAAAATATATGAACATATTAAATACTGATTTAATAGCAAAGGAGCTATCAGTTTAAACTAATAGCTCCTAATATATTGATACCAGTGGTTCTAAAGTGGTATAAAACTAAGCTGTCTTAATTTCACCTGCAAGAATCAAAGCTTTTTTAGTAATTAATGGGCCTATAAGCTCATAGATAAAAGTTGCTGCAAGTACTATGGTTCTAATTCGTGTACCATAAGAAGCAGGTAAAATATTTTGAGCGATTATAGATAAACCAATAGCTACCCCTGCCTGTGGTATTAAGGTATATCCTAAATATTTTCTAATTGTTTCTGGAGCGCCTGATATTTTTGCTCCTAAATAAGAACCAAATACCTTTCCGATAACTCTAGATATAACATAGGCTATTCCTATTAATCCAACGCTTTTTAATATAGAAAGGTCTAGCTCAATGCCGGCTATTGTAAAGAAAGCAACATATATAGCAGGAGTAAATCTTTCTACAGAAGAAAAAACCTTCTTATTATTTGGAATAATATTTGTCAATGTAGAGCCTACCATCATACATGATAAAAGAGATGATAGATTAAACTTAATAGAAATTGCGGCAGTTGCAAAGATAGCAGCAATAACTATACATAATAGCTCATCTTCACCCTTAATTCTCTTAGTTATTAAAACAAGGATTATGCCCATAAATAGTCCTAGAACTAGCGCGCCTAGAATTTCTACTATAGGAAGTAGAATTAAGTTAGTAATAGAGATAGTGCCTGTGCTATTGATTAAGGTTGATGCGATAGAAGTAGATATACCAAAAGCCATTATACAAACTGCATCATCCATAGCTACTACTGGTAAAAGAGTATCTACTAAAGGCCCCTTAGCTTTATATTGTCTAACTACCATTAAAGTAGCAGCTGGAGCTGTGGCAGCTCCTATAGCACCTAAAATAATACTAAATGTAAAAGGCTGTTTGAAAAAAAGTATCATAGTTAGGACCACAAATAACATAGCCATTAGAGCCTGTACAAAGGTAATTACTATAATGCCTTTACTCATTTGCTTTAAATGTGCAAAGTTTAATTCGCTACCTATGTTGTATGCTATGAAGGCTAAGGCAACCTCTGAAACTACTGAAAAATCGCCTACTATTTCTTTAGGAATTATTCCTAAAATTGAAGGACCGATTAACAGGCCTGCTACAAGATATCCTGTTACGTTTGGCAACTTAACTTTATCTAGTATTCTTGCCATGAATAGTCCTGAAGCTATTATAATGGCTAAGTAAAATAATATACTCATTTTGACAATTCCATCTCCTTTATTTTGTTAAACCTTCCACATGATTTACTGGTAATGTAAACATAATGCCAACGCCTTCTTCGTTAATGTTACCCACTACTTTTCTTACACAATTCATTGCTATAGGTACCTTTTCATCTGATAAAACCATAAAAATAGTTTTGTTAAGAGGTCTATTCTCGCCTAATAAAGCTTTTAACGAGCCAAACAATGGTATATCAGAATGTTCGTCTGCCAGGGCCCTAACCATACCCATGCTATCTATAATAGTTCCACCTCTAATACCATTGCTATTGAGCTCCATTAATAAATTATCCAGCTTTTCAATCTTATTAAGAACAACAACTAATATTTGCATTAAAGTCACCTCCACTATTAATAATACTCCTATAAATTTTGATTTTCAATCGGCTTCAAAAGTAACAGTAAAAATAATTGAATAATTTAGGGTAGATGAGGTTTTGAAAATATACTTGTCTATATAAAGAATATTTAAATTTTTAAATTACAGAAATATGTCAATATTAGGTGGACTGATTAGTGCATCAAGAAATGAAGAAGTAACATTATTGGTTGCTGTAGTATAAGAATTTAATTTTAATATAAATGAGGATTATGAAGGGTGAAACCTTTAACTTTAAATGTTTCACCCTTCATTAATATATATCATAATTTTCTAGAAACTTTTAGCCTTCTCTTGTACATCTTTTATTGCATTAGCAACCACTGCTTCAACATCTGTTCCACTGCGATCCATGTTATCTACTGCAAATGTACTAGTATCATATACTCCAAAGAGGCCTAGGATTGTTTTTATATATCTTTCACCCAATTCATACTCTGAAAGAGGTGGTGCAGAATAATCTCCACCTCTTGTAGTGATATGAATTGCTTTTTTACCTTCTAGCATTCCCTCTACACCGCCGCCTGAAGTATATCTAAATGTTATTCCAACTACGCTGACATAATCAAAGTATAACTTAACAATTCCCGGGACACTTAAATTCCATAATGGTGTGGCAATAACATACTTATCAGCTTCTGCAAATTGATAAGCGTACTTTAAAACTGGATGTTTTCTACTACTTTCAGTTTTAGGACTATAGATAGCACCTATATCATCTTTTGTTATTGGAGCTATGTTCTCTTTATATAAGTCTAGGGTTATTATTTGATCATTGGGGTGGTTTTGCCTATAGGCATCAATAAAACTATCAGAGATTCTAAAGGTTCTAGAAGCTCCTTCAGGCTTTGCATTTGCTTTAATATAAAGAATAGTACTCATCTTATGTTCCTCCTGTAACTGTTTATTTTATAACTAACAAGTTTTCTCATATTCATTATTTGCAAAATATCATTAAATTATTTTGATAATCATTTTACCGAAACAGTGCTTCTGATAATTCTGTAATATCCAGTTGATTGATTATTGTTTGTCATATCTAATGCAATCTGTTATTTTGTAAGATTAAATGCAACCACCTTGACTCAATAAGGTTGCATTTAACTTGTCAATTGACCTAATATTAAAAATCAAAAACTATTGTAAAGTCCTTTACAATTATTTCTATATATGATATTATTATCTATAGAAAAGTAAATATATTTAATTTGAAAGGTTGATTGTTTTGGAAGAGCATTTTGAAATTACTGTAGGTCAAAATCTAAAAAGAATAAGAAAGGATTTGAATCTAAGACAACATCAGATTGCTGGTGACGATATTACTAGAAACCTAATTAGTCTTATTGAAAACGATAAGGCTACATTATATGATACTGCAGCTAATATAATGGCTAGAAATATTAATAAAATCATGAGTGAAAGAAACTTAAATATTTTCATTAAGCCAGAAGATTTACTTAACCCTGAAAGATACGATGCAAGAAAAAAGGCAGATACATATATTGAAAGACTAAAAAATGACTTAGCTAATAAAAAATTTGACATTGAATTGGACGAGCTTAATGAAATCGAAGCTTTTTTAAATGAGTGGGATTTAACTGATAAAAAAGTAAAAATATATGAATTATTAGGCAATATCTTCTATGAGTCTAATAACTTAAGCAAGGAATACTACTACTATTTTAAAGCACTAGAAGCTTCTTATGATTTGCCAAATATGAAAAAACGATATAAGATTGCTTTGAAATTAGTAAGTAATTGCATAGTTACAGGTAAATGTGAAGAGGCTATTAGTTTGTGTAAATATATGTTAATTAGTCAAGATGATTTATCTACTAAATCAAAAGGTATTTTCTATTATAACATTGCTTTAGCTCTTAAAAAACTAAAGAATTTTGATAAATGTCTTAGAACTTTAAATAAAGCAAAACTCTTTTTTGATAAAAGTGATCATAAAAACTTAAAAAGTATTTTTATGTTAGAAGGAGTTTGTTTTTATAGGCTTGGTGATTATAATAATGCATTACAGTCTTATAGCAAAATAATAGAAATTTCAGATAAAAAAAATAACCTTGATGAGATATGTGTTACATACATTAATATAATCTTGATTTACATGAAGAGAAATGATAAGGAAAGCGTAATAAAATATCTTGATAAGGTCATGGACAAGCTACCTTATGTCAATGAAGATTCTTTCTACCTAACTGAAATTTATTTTGAAATTTCAAATGTTTTACTATATTTAAAAAGATATGATGCCTGTGAGGAATATTTAAATATTGCTTTAGTTTTAGCAAATAAAAATAGTAAACAGGGTTCATATAGAAAGTATCTAGGCAACTTAATGGAACTATACATTGAAGCGAACTATACTGATAAGCTATCAAGCCTACTAAAAACTATAGAGGATGAAATTAGCAACATTAAGTTAAACGAAGAGTCTTTACTAGTGCTTAAGCTTCTACACTACTTCATAAAACAAAATAGAATTGAAGTTGCAGCAGACTTTATGGAAAGTTTAATTCATAATGAAAAGGGGGTATAGTGAATGAAAAAGAAAATATTAGTCCTAATATTAGCTTTAACTATCTTTACAAGCATAAGCAACATAGCATTTGCTGAAATTGATCCAGCACCAATTAGAGAAGAAACTTATAGTATTGTTAATATTTTAGAATATTAAGGAATTCGTTAAAGAAAGCACCTTATTTTTTAATTTATTTCTCGAGATTATGAAATAGTACACCTACCTACATTGAAGCAAGAGATTTTAATTTCACTTGGAGTGAGCCTAGTATATTAGGCTCATTCCTTTTTATTTGTGGTTCTTTATCAATAGTTGGAATGAGTATTAGCTATTCTGCTTTTTATCTACTGTAAGTTGTAGTAAAATACAAGTAATTATGCTATAATATTTAGGGCGTCTAAATATTGTCTGACGGAAGGTGTGAGAATAGGACAGAATGAATAGGAAAGATAAGGTTAGAGTAATAAGTGATTTTTTGAAAAAACACTGGATTCATTATATAGTAGGAGTTGTATTTTTAGTACTTACAACATTTGTGCAGAATCTGGCTCCTAGACTTTTGGGGATGATTATAGACGCATTAAGGATAGAAAATGTAGATAAAGAAAAGATATTAATTTATCTAGGGATGATGATAGGAGTTGCCATAGTAGCATTTATTACAAGATACATTTGGAGGTATTTTATTATAGGAAATTCTAGAAATCTTGAGTGTTACTTAAGGGAGAGGCTATTTCAACACTTTCAGACTCTCCCAGTGCAATTCTACCACCAAAGAAAAACTGGGGACTTGCTAGCCTACGCTATTAACGATATATCTGCAGTGAGGATGTCATTTGGCCCAGGCCTGGCTCATATTGTAAATGCCATTGGAGTGTGTACAGTATCTATTTTAGCTATGGCTCAAACAGTTAGCTTTAAGCTTACTACACTGTCTCTTTTACCTATTCCAATAATTATTTTCCTTATGATTAAAATAGGAGGCTTAGTCAGAAAAAGATTCAGAATTGTTCAAGAAAATTTTGCAGCTATATCGGATAGGGTGCAGGAAAACATTTCAGGGATTAGAGTTATAAAATCCTATGTACAGGAAAAGGAAGAAGTTCTTAAATTTGATGAATTAAATGAGAAGATGAGAGAATCAAACATTAGAATGATAAGAGTATCTTCAATGCTCTCTCCTATGATTGAGTTATGCTTTGGAGTGAGCTTTATG
Source organism: Proteiniborus sp. DW1 (assembly GCF_900095305.1). Taxonomy (NCBI): domain Bacteria; kingdom Bacillati; phylum Bacillota; class Clostridia; order Eubacteriales; genus Proteiniborus; species Proteiniborus sp. DW1. Next base: position 21,153 of record NZ_FMDO01000003.1, read on the forward strand.
ATTAGTCTTATCTATGGCAGTAGCTTGGTGAAAAATAATGTGATAACATTAGGGGACTTTGTAGCATTTAACGGATATCTTACTATGATTATAAAGCCTGTGACCTCTATTGGTAGAGTTATTAACATTATTCAAAAGGGAATGGCTTCTTTTAGGAGATTAGGAGAGATTTTTAAAGTTCGTTCTGATATAACAGATGAGTCAAGTGATAGCTCTTTAACTGCTATAAATGGCGACATAGAACTAAAGGATTTAACCTTTAGTTATCCAGGTTCAGAAGAGGCTGCCCTAAAGAATATAAACATAAAACTTAGTAAAGGAAAGACACTAGGCATCATTGGAAAAACTGGCAGTGGAAAGACTACATTAGTTAATCTTCTTTTAAGATTATATAATGTGGAAAGAGGAAAGATTCTCATTGATGGAAGAGACATTAATGACTATCCCTTAAAAACCCTGAGAGAACACATAGGATATGTTCCCCAGGATAACTTCCTGTTTTCAGCTACAGTTAGAGAGAATATACACTTTTTTAATGATATGTATTCAGATGAAGAAATTGAAAAGTCTGCTAAGCTAAGTTGTATCTATGATAATATAATGGACTTTACTCAGGGCTTTGACACCATGGTTGGAGAGAGGGGAACTAATCTTTCAGGTGGACAGAAACAAAGGATTTCTATAGCTAGAGCAATTATTAAAAATCCAGCTATTCTCATTTTAGATGATGCACTATCTGCTGTTGATACAAAAACAGAGGAAAAAATTATAGAACATTTCAACAGTATTTTAAATGGGAAAACAGGCATAATTATTGCCCATCGTATTTCTGCTATTAAGCATGCTGATGAAATTATAGTAATGGATCATGGAGAGATTATAGAAAGAGGTAATCATGAAGAACTTCTAGGTAAAAAAGGAATATACTATGACATATTTCACGAGCAGTTTAGAGAAGAAATGAGAAAGAAGGTAGACAATGAAGCACCATAGTATTACGAGATTACTAAAATTAATGATTCCGCATAGGAAAGCAGTGATACTTGCTGCATTAAGCGTTCTACTAGTAAATGGAGCAGAGCTTATGAAGCCTATTATCTTAAAAATAGTCATTGATGATTTTCTTATTCTTAAAAAACCAGAAGTTGGGCTTTATTCTATTAAATTTATGGGTATTTTATATATGGCTATTGTAATTTTAGGCTCATTTTTTACATTTGCCCAAATAAATCTTATGAATCATGTTGGACAACAGATTATTAGTGGTTTAAGGAAAAGAGTATTCAACCACATACAACACCTACCCTTGTCTTTCTTAGATAAGTATTCTACAGGAAGACTCATAACTAGAGCTACTAATGATGTGGAAGCACTAAACGAAATGTATACAGATGTTTTGATTAATCTATTTAGAGACATTTTTTTATTAATAGGAATAGTATTTACAATGTTCAGCATGAACTTTAGCTTAGCTTTGATTAGCCTTGTCGCATTACCAGTGATTGTATTAGTGACCTTTTATTTTAAAGGCAAGATTAAAGAGAACTTCAAAGTCATGAAGAGTTTAATTGGTTACATAAATGGTTTTGTGGCAGAAAATATATCAGGAATGAAATTGGTTCAGGTTTTTAATAGAGACCTAGAAAAACTTAAAGAATTTAAAGAACTAAATGCAAAGTATCATGAAACAACCTTATTTCAAATAAAGATGAACAGCCTTCTAAGACCTATTATAGAAATTTTGCAAACTTTGACTATTGCAGTATTAGTATGGTATGGTATGGGAAGGGTAATGAATCAGACACTAGAGCTAGGGGTTTTATATGCATTCACAAACTATGTAAAGCAGTTCTTTGCACCTATTAATGATATGGCAGAAAACTATAATACTGTTCAATCAGCAGTTGTATCTGCAGATCGTATATTTGAGCTACTAGACCAGAATGATATACTAGAAGACTTAGATTCAGGCTTGCCTGTAGATAAATTTAGAGGAGAAGTTGAGTTTAAGAATGTATGGTTTGCTTATAGAGAGAATGAATGGGTTCTAAAGGATGTAAGCTTTAAAATAGCCCCTGGAGAAACTGTTGCTTTTGTGGGGGCAACTGGAGCTGGGAAAACTACTATTATTAACTTAATATCTAGATTTTATGAAATACAAAAAGGTGAGATACTAATAGATGGGGTAAATATTAAGGAATATAAGCTTAGGGACTTGAGAAGAAATGTGGCTGTGGTTTTACAGGATGTATTTCTTTTTTCAGGAGATATTAAGAGCAATATTCGTTTGAATTCTAATATTTCTGATGAGAAAATAAATGAGGCATTACAATTATCCTATTCAGAGGAGTTTATACAAGAGTTACCAGCAGGAATTAATGAGCCTGTAAGAGAAAGGGGAAGTACATTTTCTGCAGGACAGCGTCAGCTATTATCTTTTGCACGAGCTATCGCCCATAATCCTTCAATTCTTGTATTAGATGAGGCTACTGCAAACATTGATACAAAAACAGAGCTATTAATTCAGAAGTCTATTGAAAATGTTTCTAGTAATCGTACTACACTAATCATAGCCCATAGACTATCTACAATACGAAATGCAGATAAAATTATTATGCTAAGTAAGAGTAAAATACTTGAGGTAGGAAATCATGACGAGCTTATGAAAAGGGGCGGGTATTATAAGGAGCTTTACGAGGCACAATATGCTTAAGCAATGCAGATGATTAAAAGTTGTAGTAATAGGATGAAAGAAGATTTTACCACAGGTCAATTTGTATTAGAAACAGTTGAACTTTACAAGATTTATGATAACATGATAATTGGTTCAAAAATTAGATAATGTTGACAATAGATTCAAATTTAACAATCTTTTTTGGATTTTTATAATCATGTGTTGTTAGAAAGGGGAGTATATACATGAATTATTTGATGATAGGCATTATTTTTATCCTTGCACTCTTTGCTATCCGCTTTTCTAATAGGCATGGGATACCTGCATTATTACTATTTATTGTGCTTGGTATGGCCTTTGGTGCAATAGGACTTGAATTTGAGGACTACGAGTTTGCTGATAGTTTTGCAACATTGGCACTTATGGTCATTATGTTTTATGGTGGTTTTGGTACTAATTGGAGAATGGCTAAACCGGTGGCAAGAGAAGCCATTGTACTTAGTTCCTTGGGTGTAGTTGCTACTGCCTTAATTACAGGTTTATTCTGTTATTATGTTTTAGGTTTTAAGTTATTAGAAGGTATGCTCATTGGTTCTATTGTGGGTTCCACTGACTATGCCAGTGTTTCAAATATTTTACGTTCGAAAAATTTGAACTTGAAGTACAATACAGCATCCCTACTTGAACTTGAAAGTGGTTCAAACGACCCGGCGGCTTATACAATGACTATGGTATTTTTGTCTATAATTATAGGCTCAAAAGTGTCTATTCCGGCTATGATTTTATTTCAGGTAGCTCTTGGAGTTATTATGGGTTTTGTCTTTGCATTTATTATTGGAAAATTGCTTAAAAATTTTCCTTTGGGAGCAGACGGACTTTATGCCGTATTTATGGCTGCTATCATGCTAATTACTTATGCTGCCACAGGGCTTCTCGGCGGTAATGGTTACTTAGCTTTATATATTCTAGGTATTTGTCTAGGCAATATGGAATTCAGAGGTAAGCGTGACATTGTATTTTTCTTTGACGGTTTTACCGAAATAATGCAGATTGGTTTATTCTTCATACTGGGCCTATTGTCCAACTTCACAAAATTTGTTGAGAATTTACCAATAGCACTTGCTATTATGGTATTTATGACCATCATTGCTCGCCCAGTAACTGTTTATGGACTTATGCTACCATTTCGACTAAAACGAAACCAATTGAACATAATTTCTTTGGCGGGTATTCGTGGTGCTGCTGCTATTGCCTTTGCAATTATGGCTGTGAATAGTGGTGCCGTTGTCTCCGTTGACATTTATCATATAGTATTTGGTATATGTGTACTCTCATCATTAGTTCAAGGTTACTTAATGCCACCTGCATCAAAACGATGGGATATGCTAGACCCTAATGATACTGTCTTAAAGACCTTCAACCATTATCAAACTAAAGCAGAAATTGGTTTCTTAGAAACAAGAATCCACCCCAATAGTAGCTTAATTGGTAGTCAGGTGAAGGATTTGAACCTAGTATTTGACTTTATAGTTGCCAAGATCGAACGAAATGGAAAAACAATTGTTCCTAGAGGACATGTAACTATAGAAGAAAATGATTTAATTGTTTTAGGTGGTGAAGTACATTTTGATGAAAGTGGACAAGACCTTATTGAATTCACCATTCCAAGTGGCCACCAATGGGAAAACCAATACATTAAAGACTTAGAATTGCCATCTGACCGGCTTATCATTATGGTTCAGCGAAAAGATAGTGAGATCATTGTTCCAGTTGGAGATACTTTACTATTAGAAGATGATAAGGTAATTATGTTGAAGGTTGACCATGACCTTGAATTTCCTAGGGCTGATTAAACCGTTTTGAAACAAAAATCCTGAAACTCAAGTACTTAAAATGAGTTCAGGATTTTTTGTTTTCTCTATTAGAGTAAGTGCAAAGGTCTAGGAACTTATCATGCTTTCCCTTAAAATAAAACCTTTTATGGTTTACATTGGATTATTTACTATATTATAATAGTAGTATATAAACTAAGGGGGAAAGGTTGGCGATACTATTTGAACATTTTAACACAGAAAATTAAAGAAGTAATGCTATCTATACTTCCAGTTACTCTTATTGTACTAGTACTCAATTTTACTATAACACCTATTGGTTCAAATATGATTCTTAGATTTATTATTGGAGCTATTTTTATAACACTTGGACTGGCCATATTTTTACTTGGAGTTGATATAGGAGTACAGCCAATAGGTAGTCTCATGGGTTCATCCATTACAAGAAGAAAGAATCTATGGATGATAATCATATTTGGATTTGTTCTTGGATTTTTAATAAATGTTGCTGAACCGGATTTATTAGTATTAGCAAGACAGGTAGATAGAGTAACATCTGGGGTATTATCGCAAACAAGTGTAGTAATTGTAGTTTCTATTGGGGTGGGATTATTAGTTGCTGTAGGTTTGTTGAGAATAGTATTTAAGATACCATTACACAAGCTTTTTACCTTATTATATGGGCTAATATTTTTACTTGTAATATTAGCGCCAGGAGAATTTCTAGGGATAGCCTTTGATTCAGGCGGAGCAACTACAGGGTCCATGACAGTACCTTTTATTCTTGCACTAGGTATAGGTATGTCTTCAACACAGGGGGGAAAAGCTTCTGAAGAAGATAGCTTCGGCTTAGTTGGAATAGCATCTACTGGCCCTATGATAGCAGTTCTTATTATGAGCTTGCTTTCAGGTTTGAAATCGTTAACAGGAAGCTTACCATATGAAGCAGTTAACACATCAGGAGTTTTTGTTCATTTCATTAGAGAATTACCATCAATGGCTTTTGAGGTACTAATGGCTATGGTTCCATTAATAGTATTGTTTCTTATTTTCCAAGTGCTATTTTTTAAGCTATCAAAGAAACAGTTAATGAAAATCTTTAAAGGTTTGATATATACTTTTATAGGTTTTGTGTTATTTCTTACTGGAGTAAATGCAGGCTTTATGGAGGCTGGAAGTGCAATAGGCTATGCTCTTGCATCACTATCAAGTAAATGGGTTATTGTGTTTGTAGGTTTTATTCTTGGATTTACAGTAATATTAGCAGAACCAGCTGTATATGTATTAAATGAGCAAATACAAGAGGTTACAAGTGGACATATTAAAAAGAAGGCAATCTTGTACACACTATCAATAGGGGTGGCTATTGCCGTATCTCTTTCTATGATTAGGATATTAGTACCTAGCCTTAAGCTTTGGCATCTACTAGTGCCTGGATATCTTATAGCAGTAACTTTATCACATTTTACACCTAAGTTATTTGTCGGAATTGCTTTTGACTCTGGAGGAGTAGCTTCAGGACCTATGACTGCTACATTTATCTTGGCCTTTGCCCAAGGTGTAGCAGATGCAATAGAGGGAGCAGATGTACTTATGGATGCTTTTGGCGTAATCGCTATGGTAGCATTGACACCTCTTATTGCTATACAGATTTTGGGAATACTATATGAACGGAAATCTGCTAAAAGGAGTTGATATAACTTGGTTATAGGAAATATTAATTTAGAACCAGTTTTGTCAGTTGTAGTTGTAGACATGGGAATGGGAAGTAAAATTTTAAATGAATCTAAGAAAATAGGAATTAAAGGCGGAACTATTTTCTTAGGTAGAGGTACAGTTAAGAAACCTATTTTAGAGTTATTAGGACTTGACGAAGTAAAGAAGGAAATAGTATTCATGGTTTCTGATAAAAAACTTGAAACCCGATTACATGAAGAATTGACAGAAAAGTTTCATTTAGATAAGCCTAATAAAGGAATTATATTTTCTTCACCTGTAAATAGAATTATTGGTATGAGCAACAATGGGGATGTTGATGATTCAAGAATAGGAGGGAAAGAGGACATGGATTATGAGGTATTATTTACTATAGTTGAGAGAGGGGTTGGCCAAGAGGTTGTAGACACTGCTACTGCAGCAGGTTCAAGGGGGGCAACTATAATAAATGCAAGGGGCTCAGGTGCTCATGAAAAGGAAATGTTTTTTTCAATGAATATTGAACCAGAAAAAGAGATAGTTATGATGATAATTGAAAAAGAAAAATCAGATAAAATAATTAAGGCTATAAAAGAAGCTATGCATATAGATGAACCAGGTAAGGGAGTTATGTTTGCTATGGATGTAAGTAAAACATCAGGTTTAGTTAGGGATGACAAATAGATAATTATTCAAAAATGCAAGGGATAGAGGTTCCATTACATTTCTTTATAAGGAAAAAGAAAGTTCTACTTTAGTATTTGGGTTATTATCTATTTTTGTGTTGCTTTTAGAAGGACTATAAGTTAAGAAGGGATGATGTAAATGGATAGACTTATTTTAGGTCATGCAATAGAAGAATGGATAGACAAGTATCCTTTATTAGATACCATGATTAAATTAGAAGAAATGCTTTGGTTAAATCCAAAGTACTCTTCATATAAGTCTGTAGAAAATAAATTATCCATAGGAGAAGATGACATAGAAGCTGCAGAAGAAAGATTGAATCGATTCGCACCTTTAATAGCTAAACTTTTCCCTGAAACAGAAAAATCAAGAGGAATTATAGAATCACCCTTAGTACAAATATCTAAAATGAGATATGAGCTAATTAAATTGTATGGCGATATAAGGGGAAAACTAATGCTAAAAAAAGATAGTCATTTACCTATATCAGGTTCAATAAAGGCTAGAGGTGGGATTTACGAAGTATTGAAGCATACAGAAGATTTAGCATTAGAAAATGGGCTGATTTCCTTAGAGGATGACTATTCTAAGTTAGCAGATGATAAATATAAAGAGTTTTTTAGTCAATATACTATACAAGTAGGTTCTACTGGAAACTTAGGTCTTAGTATTGGCATGATGGGTACACAGATTGGTTTCAAAGTTATTGTGCATGTGTCATCAGATGCTATGGAGTGGAAAAAAGACCTTCTAAGAAGCAAGGGTGTAACAGTTATAGAATATGAATCAGACTACAATAAAGCAGTTGAAGAAGGAAGAAAGCTATCTGATAGAAGTGAGAAGAGCTACTTTGTAGATGATGAAAATTCTAAGAGTCTTTTCTTAGGATATAGCGTGGCAGCAAAGAGATTAAAAAAACAGCTAGATGAGATGAACATAAAGGTAGATGAAGAGCATCCATTATTTGTTTATCTGCCCTGTGGAGTAGGTGGAGGACCAGGGGGAATTGCTTATGGGTTAAAGCTAATATATAAAGACTATGTGCATTGTTTCTTTGCAGAACCAACTCATTCGCCATGTATGCTTCTAGGCATGTACACTGAAAAACATGATAAGGTTTGTGTACAGGATTTTGGTATAGATAATAAGACTATGGCAGATGGGTTAGCTGTTGGAAGAGCATCAGGATTTGTAGGAAAGACTCTTGAAGATCTCTTAAGTGGAATTTATACAATAGATGATAAGAGACTATATAAATATTTAAAGATATTAGCAGATACAGAAAGCATTTACCTAGAGCCTTCAGCATGTGCAGGATTTCTAGGACCTATTTTCATTAATAGTGAGCAAGGACAAAAATATTTAGAAGAGCATAATCTACAGAATAAAATGCAGAATTCAACTCATATAGTTTGGGCAACAGGTGGTAGCTTAGTACCAAAGGATGTGATGGGGGATTATTACAACCTAGGCTGAAAAGCAAATAATGGGCTGGTTTGATATTAATCAAGAAACTACAAAAAATGATATAAAAAGGTAATGAGAGGTAATAGGACAAGAATGCACTCTGCACTCTTGTCCTATTATTTTGAAGTGTTGAAGTATTAGTGAAATGTTATTGAATATATTATATAATGTTTAATAAATAGATTATAGTAAATAAGGAGATGAGAATTTGAGCCAAAGTATCGGAAAAGAATTCATGGAAAAGACTAAATATAAGTATGCTGAAGCATCTGCCCAAGAAAAGGGATTGCCACAGCCACCATTAGAGCTAGAATGGGATGAGAATGCAGTATTGATTGACTTACCATCTGTAGACAAGTTAGAAGTGATGAACATGGATCTTAGGGAAGCCATAGAGACTAGAAAAAGTCTTAGAAAATATGCTGATACTCCTTTAACTTTAGATGAACTATCTTATCTTCTATGGTGCACACAAGGAGTGAAGCAAGTTGTTTCTAGACCTGCAACCTTAAGAACTGTTCCATCAGCAGGGGCTAGACATGCATTTGAGACATTTTTACTTGTAAATAATGTTGAGGGAATAAAGCCTGGTCTATATAGATACATAGCGCTTTCTCACAAACTTATGGAAATAACTACAGAGTCTGGAATAGCCCAAAAAGTAACTATTGCTTGTAATGAACAGGAATTTATTAATAGTAGTGCAGTAACTTTTATATGGAGCGCTGTAGTGGATAGAATGAAATGGAGATATGGTGAGAGAGGATATAGGTACCTTCATTTAGATGCAGGTCATATATGTCAAAATCTTTATTTAACAGCGGAATCTATTGATAGCGGGGTTTGTGCCATAGGAGCATATGATGACGATGCAATCAATAACCTGCTTGGCTTAGATGGAGAAAACCAATTTGTAATATATGCTGCTACAGTAGGTAAGAGAATACATTAAAAATATACAAAAAACACAAGAAGGTAATGAGTGCTATGAAGAAAATTAATGAAATCTTTAGTGATTACAAGGAGTTAGGAAATATAAATACTGCAATTGTAGAAGGGGTAATTTTGAGAAAAAACACTAGAACCCTTGAACTGAAACTTCGTTCTGATAAGCATATAGGAGCAGAAGAAATTCAACTCTTTGATAAGTATATAAAAGAGAGATTTACATTAGAAGCTTGCAGGATAGATGTAGAATATACGGAGTGTTTAGTAGAGAGACCTTTAGAAGAAAACTTAAAAGACATAGTAAATTCTATGGCCCAAAAATATCCAAGTATAAATGGGATATTAGACAACTATGAATTTGAGTTAGCAGAAGATACTATAAATTTCAAGTTTAAGGTTGTAGTATCTGGACTTTTAAGGGCTAATGGATACGATAGGAAAATTGTTAAGGCTTTAAAGAGCCTGTATGGTAAAGAATACAAAATAAATTTTATTGATGATGTAAGCACTGAAGAGCTTATGAAACTACAAGAGGATACCCTGGATGAAGAAGCCAAGCTGGCTCAAGAGGTAGTTAAAGCTGCATTGAGTAATGGTTCCAATGCTTCTAAAAATACTAACACATTTGTAGATAAAAATCAGAATGGAAAAGCTGAATCTAACGGGAAAGGTGACCCAGCGTTAATATTAGGTAGAAGCTCTAAAATAAAAGAGCCTATCATAAAAATTACTGATATTACACCAGACGAGGGAAGGGTAGCCATAGAAGGTGAAATATCTAATATAGAATCAAAGGAGTTAAAAAGTGGGAAAACACTAGTTTCATTTGATTTATATGACGGCTCAAGCTCTATTACCTGCAAGGCTTTTATAAAAGCTGGCGAGGAAGGAGAGGTTCTATCTAAACTAAACAAAGCCAATGCTATAAGGCTTTCTGGTAATGCAGGACAAAGTAATTTTTCGGGGGAAATTGAGATTATAGCCAATACTATAGTGGAAGTAGAAGGCCTAAAGAAGGCTAAAAGGCAAGATAATGCAGAAGTAAAACGGGTGGAACTCCATATGCATACACAGATGAGTCAAATGGATGCTGTAACAAGTGCCACTGATTTAATCAAAAGAGCAATGAACTGGGGCATGAAGTCCATTGCTATAACTGATCATGGGGTGGTTCAGGCATTTCCAGAAGCCCATAATTTATTGGGAAGAGATAATCCAGACATGAAGGTCATATATGGAGTAGAGGCATATTTGGCACCAGATAAAAAGCCATCTGTCACAAACTCTAAGGGACAGTCTATAGATACTAGCTACTGTGTACTGGATTTAGAAACTACAGGTTTTTCACCGACAACAGAAAAAATTACTGAAATAGGTATTATGAAGCTTAAGGACGGAAAGGTAATTGATAAGTTTAGTTGTTTTGTAAATCCTGAAAAACCTATTCCTGCAAGGGTTGTAGAGGTTACTAACATAACTGATGATATGGTTAAGGATGCAGAAACCATAGATAAGGTATTTCCTAAAATGCTGGACTTTATTAAAGACAGCGTATTAGTAGCCCATAATGCAAGCTTTGATATTAACTTTCTAAAGTATAATGCAAAAGTACTAGGCTATGAGTTTGACTTTACTTATATAGATACCCTGTCACTAGCACAAGGACTTTTTCCTGATTATAAAAGCTATAAATTAGGAAGAATTGCTAAAAATCTTGGCATAAAGGTAGAGGTTGCTCATAGAGCCTTAGACGATGTAGATACAACTGTCAAGGTATTTAACATAATGCTAGAAATGTTAATTGAAAGAGGAGTAAAGACCATTGATGATATAGATAAATACAGCTCTGATGAAGAGGCTAAAAAAGAAGAGTACAAAAAGCTTAAGACCTATCATGCAATAATACTTGCAAGGAATTATGAGGGGTTGAAGAACTTATATAAGCTTGTATCTTATTCTCATTTAGATTATTTTTATAAAAGGCCACGTATATTAAAGAGCCTTTATAAAAAATATTCAGAAGGATTAATTATTGGTAGTGGTTGTAGTGAAGGAGAGCTTTACCAAGCAATCTTACTTGGAAAATCTGATGATGAAATTGAAGCCATAGCAGAAGACTATGACTATTTAGAGATTCAACCTTTAGGCAATAACGACTATTTAGTAAGGCAAGAGCAGGTGCCTAATAGGGAATATCTAAAGGAAATTAATAGAAAAATTGTAGCTTTAGGAGAGAAGCTAAACAAGCCTGTAGTAGCCACAGGTGATGTTCACTTCATGGACCCTGAGGATGAAATCTACAGACGTATATTAGAAGCAGGCCAGGGATATAAGGATGCAGATAATCAAGCTCCTTTATACTTAAGAACTACTGAGGAGATGCTCGAAGAATTTTCATATTTAGGAGAAGAAAAAGCCTATGAAGTAGTAGTGACAAATACTAACATGATAGCAGATATGTGTGAGCAGATTAGTCCTATTTCATCTGAAAAAGCTACACCACATATAGATGGGTGTGAACAGACTATTAGAGACATTACTTATGGGAAGGCTCATGAGCTATATGGAGATCCACTTCCTCAGCTTGTTCAAGAAAGACTGGATAAAGAATTAGATTCAATAATTAAAAATGGTTTCTCAGTAATGTATATAATAGCTCAAAAGCTAGTATGGAAGTCAAATGAAGACGGATATCTAGTAGGTTCTAGAGGTTCAGTAGGTTCCTCTGTTGTAGCATATATGACTGGAATTACAGAGGTTAATGCTTTACCTCCACATTATAGATGTCCAAGCTGTAAATATTCTGACTTTGAGGATTATGGCTGTCAAATAGGATTTGACCTTCCAGATAAAGTATGCCCTGTATGTGGAGAAAATTTAGTCAAGGATGGTATTGATATACCCTTTGAAACTTTTTTAGGCTTCAATGGGGATAAAGAGCCTGATATAGACTTGAACTTTTCAGGTGAATATCAAGCAAAGGCACACAAGTATACAGAAGTTATATTTGGAAAGGGTACAACATTTAAGGCAGGTACCATAGGTACTATTGCAGACAAAACAGCCTTTGGATATGTTAAGAAGTATTTCGAAGAGAAAAACATTACAGTTAATAAAGCAGAAATCGTTAGACTTGCAAAAGGTTGTACAGGTGTAAAAAGAACTACAGGGCAACATCCTGGCGGAATCATAGTAGTACCTAAAGGTAGAGAAATATTCGAGTTCTGTCCAGTACAGCATCCTGCAGATGACCCTAACTCAGATATTATTACAACGCATTTTGACTATCACTCCATAGATCAAAACTTATTAAAGTTAGATATACTAGGTCATGATGACCCCACAGTTATAAGGATGCTTCAAGATATAACTGGAGTAGACCCTAAGACTATACCTATGGATGATAAGGAGACTATGTCTATATTTTCATCTACAGATGCTTTAGGTGTGACACCTGAGCAAATAAATTCTAAGGTAGGAACCTTTGGCGTACCTGAATTCGGAACAAGGTTTGTTAGGGGAATGCTTTTAGATACAAAGCCTAAAACTTTTTCTGATTTAATATGTATATCAGGACTATCTCATGGGACAGACGTATGGCTAGGAAATGCCAAGGACTTGATTGACCAAGGAATAGTTACCAGCATAAGTGAAGCCGTATGTACCAGAGATGACATCATGGTCTATCTTATTAAAAAGGGTCTTCCACCAAATAGTGCCTTCAAGATAATGGAGTTGGTCCGTAAAGGAAAGGCATTAAAGGATCCAAAATGGCCAGAGTATGAGGCAATGATGAGAGAGCACGATGTACCAGAATGGTATATAGATTCCTGTAGAAAGATAAAGTACATGTTCCCAAAGGCCCATGCAGCAGCTTATGTAATGATGGCTTTTAGGATTGCATGGTTCAAGGTTCATATTCCTCAAGCTTATTATGCAGCCTATTTTTCAATTAGAGCAAAAGCCTTTGATGCAGAATATATGATATTTGGAAAAGAAAAGGTTAAGGCAAAGATGAAGGAAATAGAGATGATGGGGAATCAAGCAGCGCCTAAGGATAAGGATATGTATGATGACCTTGAGCTAGTTTTAGAGATGTATGAGAGAGGATTTAAGTTCTTAAATATTGATCTATATAAATCTCATGCTACAAAGTTTCTGTTAGAGGAGGATGGCATAAGACCACCTTTAAACAGTATAGCTGGCATGGGAACTGTAGCAGCAGAGGGCATATACAATGCAGCTAGGGAAGAACCCTTTAACTCCATAGAGGACTTAAAGAAACGTGCTAAAGTAGGAAATGCTACTATAGATTTACTAAGGAAGTTTGATTGCTTAGAAGGTCTTCCGGAAAGTGACCAAATGAGTTTCTTTGATATTATTTAGTGTAAGATAATGGGATACTGCCAAAAGAAGCAGTATCCCATTATCTTTTCTTATTAAAAGAATTAAGTATACTATTCACCGAATACTTTAGGGAATTCTTTATTTCTATATAATTCATATAGATCATCGCATCCGCCGATAAAGTTTCCATCTACAAAAATCTGTGGAACAGTGCCTACTCCAGTCTTCTTTTCAAGGTCATTTAACTTGTCTTCATCATTAGTAATATCAACTTCTTGGAATTCAATATTGTTTCTGGACAAAAGTCTCTTAGCTCTAATGCAGTATGGACAAGTCTCAAAAGTATAAATTAGCACATTTTTGCTCATGGTATCCCTCCCAAAGTATCTATTACTTAATTTTACCCATTAATATATAACATATCAATAATTATGAACTAAGTTTTTATAGAAATTTTGATAATAAACTCTAAAAAAGTCATAAATTAAGTAATAGATGTTAAGTTCGAAGGGTTAATTAGGAATGGCCAATGGGTATAATTAAATAAATCATGTTAGGAGGAAAATGTGAGCACTACTTTGTCAGTTATCATTAATGATTATTATTCTGCTTGGCATTTTACTGTAATAGCTGTCACCATTTATAGGATTATTACAAATAATAGTTGACGAACAGCCGAGACATATGTTAAATTAAAAGTAAATTATCACTAATACTTATAGGTAAGAAGGATTGTTGGCTCTGTATTCATAGACTTTGCTAGAATAAGAGCCTATTTTTTATAACGAATAGGAAAGTTCTATTATCATGTTCTTACGTAAAAGAACTTTCTGTCAATGAATTTCAAGAAAAGCTTCCTTAGTTTTAGTTTATAACGGGTCGATAGAAATTTTTCCAAGCAAAAGATAAGCTAAATATCTATTTATTATGATTAAATAAATCCACAATGGAAAGACAATATGTTTTTGTAGATTGGTAGGTGGGAAGCATGAAATGGATAGTCGCTTCCATTATGTTGGCTAGTGATATTGCAAAGACAAGTCAGTTTAGCAATAAGGAAAGAGTCATAATTAGCGCATTATTAATCGTGGTTTTATTTTTATTAGTAGTTACTTTTCTATTATACAAGAAGTATAAAGAGATAAAAGTTCAAAACAAAAAAATTAATATTATAAATGAATCAAAACAGGCCTTTCTTGATGCAGATCGCAATATGATATTCCTAAAAGATGAAAATCTAAAATATGTTTTTATTAATAATAAATTTGATAAGGTTTATAATACAGGTTCAACTCAAGTTATTGGGCGTGATGATTTTGATTTAAATGAGGAATATGCTGCTCTTTATCGGGATACTGATCTTGAGGTGTTGAATAAAAAAACTGTTATTATAAGTGAGATGGAATGGGGAGATAGAATTCATAGGACAACAAAGTTTCCAGTAAAGCTTCTAAATGGCAAATATGGTGTAGGTGCTTACGTAGAAGATGTAACTGAAGAGTACAACAATAAAAGAAAGCTGGAGCAAATGAATGATATGCTTAACAAATCTAATAATCTTTTGTTGGCCATTTTTGAAAGCTCTCCAGATGTGATTGTCTTTGCACTAGACACCAATTATTGCTATTTATCTTTTAATAAGAAATACAAGAATACAATTAAAAAGATATGGGGAAAAGAAATTGAAATTGGTATGAGTGCATTAGAGTTCATTGATAATCATGAAGATTATATAAAATTTGAGGAAGAGTTCGATAGAGCTTTAAGTGGAGAGAATTTTAGTTCAATTGAAGACTTCGGTGCTGAAAAACCTTCAAGACTCATTTGGAAAAATTACTATTTCCCAATATATTCAGATGACAATGAGATAATAGGATTAACATGCTTTGCACTGAATATCACTGATCGTATAAAGGCAGAAGAAGAGATTATCTACTTGAGCTATCACGATTCCTTAACAGGGCTTTACAATAGGAGATTTTTTGCTGAGGAGTTGTCTAGATTAGATGTTGAAAGGAATTTACCTATTTCAATTATTGTGGGAGATATGAATGAATTAAAGCTAGTAAATGATATTTTTGGCCATGCCTTAGGCGATTTGCTTATAAAAAAAACAGCAGAGGTCTTAAAAAAGGTTTGCAGGGCTGATGATATAATTGCTCGTGTAGGAGGAGATGAGTTTACAATTCTTCTCCCAAAAACAAAACCAGAAGAAGCAGAAGGAATTATTTCAAGGATAAAAAGTGAATTTGAAAAAGTGAAAGTTAAATCTATTAGAGGCAGCATATCTATGGGATATGCTACAAAGACACATGTAGAAGAAAACATTATGCAAGTACTAGAAAGCGCAGAAGACAATATGTACTCTATAAAAGTAATTGAGAGAGATAGCTCTAAGCGCACAACTATTAAGACAATTATTGAAGCATTACACAGAGATAGTAACATAGAAGAGAAACATTCAAAAAATGTTAGAAAAATATGCGAAGACATTGGTAAAGCAATGGGATTATCTGAAGTTGATATAAGAAGATTAAAAGAAGCGGCCTTTCTTCATGATATAGGTAAGATTGCCCTAGATAGTAGTTTACTAAATAAGAAGAGGACCGCTACAGACGAGGAGAAGAAGGGAATAAAACAACATGCTGTTGTAGGATATAGAATCTTAAATTCCTTTGATGCAACAATAGATTTAGCTGAAATTGTATTAGCACATCATGAGAGATGGGATGGTACTGGATATCCAAAAGGACTAAAGGGTTCGGAGATTCCAATTCTGGCAAGAGTCATAGCCGTAGCTGAGAACTACGATTTTATGATAAATAGAAAAGAAATGAGTAAAGAGGAAGCTATCCAAGAACTCAGGAAGTACTCTGGCCTTAAATTTGATCCAGAGGTTGTAGGTATTTTTATTGAGATGTTTGAAAAAAATGAAGAATTATTTTAATAAAAGTTGAAAAATCAAATAAAGTTAAGATGAGAGAAATAGGAGATATGATTAGCTAAGGGACAGGAAGTCTAGACTTTCTGTCTCTTTATTGTTAGGATGTATATAAGTAATTAATTTACAGATAAGCCTTAGAATTTTAGGGGGAAAATAGATGGATATTTATAGTGCCTTAAAGATTTATTTTGGATACGATAAGTTTAAGTCAGGTCAAGAAAAGCTAATAAAAGGAGTAGTGAATGGTAGTGATGTACTAGGAATAATGCCTACTGGTGGAGGAAAATCTCTTTGCTATCAATTACCTGCTGTCATTTTAGATGGTGTGACAATAGTGATATCACCCTTGATTTCTCTCATGAAAGACCAAGTTGACTCATTAAGTGAAATGGGAATATGGGCAACATTTATTAATAGTACCCTTGAACAAGATGAGCTCATAGATAGACTTAAGGACATAAGAGAAAATAGATACAAGATAGTATATGTAGCACCAGAGCGTTTAAATACAAGTCTATTTAAGGATTTAGCAGAAGATATAAAAATATCCTTAGTTGCCATTGATGAAGCTCATTGTATTAGCCAGTGGGGACATGATTTCAGACCTAGCTATTTAGAAATACCAGCTTTTATAGATTCACTAGAAGAAAGACCAGTAGTTGCTGCTTTTACAGCAACTGCTACTAAAGAAGTAATTGAAGAAATTAAGCACTTAATTAAGTTAAATAATCCTATAGAATCTGTAGTTGGATTTGATAGACCAAATCTATTTTATCAGGTTGTAAAGGTTAGTGATAAGTTTTCATATTTACTTGATTATGTAAAAAACAACTTCCAGGATGAATCAGGAATAATATATTGTGCTACTAGGAAAACAGTTGAGTCATTAACAAAAAAGCTTAGAGAAGAAGGCCTATCTGCTATTTCATACCATGGTGGAATGGAGTCAGATGAGCGTCAGAATAATCAAGATGACTTTATATTTAACAGGACGAGAATAATTGTAGCAACTAATGCCTTTGGCATGGGAATAGACAAGCCTGATGTTAGATTTGTGATTCATTACAATATGCCTAAAAACATGGAGGCATATTATCAAGAAGCAGGAAGAGCAGGTAGAGATGGAGAAAAAAGCCACTGTATTTTAATGTACTCACCATCAGATATAGTAAAGCAAAAACTTATAATACAAAATGATGCACTATCACATGAACGGGAAGAAATATTATACAAGAATCTTCAATATTTAGTTGATTACTGTCATACAAATGAGTGTTTAAGGAGCTTTATACTTGCTTACTTTGGTGAGGAAGGAGAAAACTCTAATTGTAAGAATTGTGGGAATTGCTTAGACCAATCAGAAATGATTGATGTAACAGTAGAGGCGCAGAAGATATTATCTTGTATATATCGGACAGGGGGAAGATATGGTTTGACTACTATAATACAGGTGCTGAGAGGCTCAAGGAATAAAAAACTTTTAGAGTTTAATCTTGATAAGGTCTCTACTTACGGATTAATGACAGACTATAGTGATACAGCAGTGAGAGAAATTGCAATGACATTGGTTTCTAAGGAATATATATACATAACCCCTGATAAATACCCTATTCTAAAGTTAACTTCCAAATCCAGAGAAGTATTGAGAGGACAAGTAAAGGTTTATCATAAAAGAGAGCTGATTGAGAGAAAGGATTTAACAAAGGAAAAAGAGGAGCAAAGAAAAGTAGAAGGGAATCATAATTACGATAATGAGCTATTTAACAAGCTTAAAGAGCTAAGATATGAAATATCAAAGGAAAAGAAAATGCCTCCATTTATGATTTTCCATGATTCAACATTAAAGGCAATGGCATCATATTACCCTCAAAGCAAGGATGAACTTTTAACAATAAGTGGTGTAGGTATAAAGAAATATGAGAGTTATGGAGAGCTTTTCATAGGTTTAATAAATGCGTATTGTAATGAAAAGAGAATAAATGTGCATGAAATTAGAAAAAAAGAAATATTACAATCAAAACCAGAGAGAGCTAAGAGAGACAACACAGAAGATAGGTATAAAGAAACCTACAAATCTTATCTAGAAGGCTTGTCGCTAGTAGAGATAGCAAAGAAAAGAAATTTTACTGTCAATACTATAATTGAGCACCTAATAAAATGTGATAAAAATGGACAGCTAATCGGTTGGTCCATATTTATTGACGACCCCTCAAAAGAAGAAAAAATCTTAAATGCAATAGAGAAAGTAGGGCTAGAGAGATTAAAACCCATTAAAGAAGCACTGCCAGAAGATATTAGCTATGAAGATATAAAAATAGTAATTGCTAAAAATAGATTAAATTAAGGCTCCATATATAATCAATAGTGAATTTTGCTATAAAGGATAAATAGCGGGCGTTTCAACTGTTTCTAAAATAGGACAATTGAAGCACCCGTTAAAGTAACTATAGAGACTTACTCTAAAGAGAAAAATCTCTTTTATTAAAAATTACTATTGAACAAGTGTAGAGAATGGCTGCAAGGATGACAAATGAAATCATACCTATATAAGCAAAGCTATGACCTGCTATTAGTTTATCTAGATCATATAGTGAATATAATGATAAATTTCCAATCCAGCTAAGTTTATCTCCAACATTTCCAAGCATATGAAATACCAGAAATACTAAGGGAATGCCTATCCCTATACCAAGACTGGTTTTGCTTTCACTAGATATACAGGAAGCCAAAAATCCAATCCCTCCAATTGTGTAATACATTAATAGGGCATATATATTTATCAAAATAAACTTCCCGATTTCTAGCTGGCCAGGAAACATACTTTCACAGACTAATATTGAGAATATTGTTGATACTATAAACAGCATTGTTATTGAAGCCAAGCTGAATATTGCCTGAGTTATAGCGATTTTTATACGAGAATTAGGAGTTGCTAATAAATATGCCAAGCTTCCCTTATCAATGTGACTACCAATTATTTTATGGTTTACTACAATAGACACTACCATAGGCATTAACAGTACTAGGAATCCATAGATGTAGCTAGTAATAAAGGCTAATAGATTTGTCCCTATCTCTTTCATACCAAGAGCATTAATAAGTGCTTCAGGAAATGTTTCTAGCACTTCATTTAGTGCATCAGCTCCTGCTGGATCGAACATTGATATTACTATTGCAAGGTAAAAACAGAAAATACAGGTCATAATAATCCATATAGTACGAATATCTTTTATGTTAGCCTTAAATAAGATCCAAGACATATTATTCTTCCCCCTTGCCATAGTATTGAATAAATATTTGCTCAAGAGTCTGAGTAGATACGTCAAGATTTGTAACCTTGCAGGAAGCAAGAGTTGATAGCATATCATTATAATTATTACTGATGAAGATTTCAACTGCATTATCATCGATGACTTGATAGTCCAAATTACTAGTTTTAATTTTTTCTATATCAGAATTACTAGCCACAGTAACTACATAGCTTTTGCGAAGAGAGGACTTAATGGAATTGATATCTTCTATTGCAACTATTCTTCCTTCACGAATAATTGCAACACGTTCACAGGTTCTATCTACCTCGTCAAATATATGAGATGACATTAAAATAGTTTTACCACGTTGCTTCTCTTCAATAATGAGTTCAATAAAGCGTTTTTGCATAAGTGGATCAAGACCGCTTGTAGGCTCGTCAAGAATTATAACTGAGGGATCATGCATAAGAGCAGTAATGAGTCCTAATTTTTGCTTCATTCCCTTTGACATTTTGCGTATTTTTCGATGGCTTTCAAGTTCAAATCGTTCAATTAAGCTATCGCGGCGTTTTGTGTCATTTATGCCTCGCATATCAGCAATGAATTTCATGAATTGCATTCCGGTCATATTATCAAAAAA
This sequence comes from Proteiniborus sp. DW1, assembly GCF_900095305.1. Taxonomy (NCBI): domain Bacteria; kingdom Bacillati; phylum Bacillota; class Clostridia; order Eubacteriales; genus Proteiniborus; species Proteiniborus sp. DW1. Next base: position 41,638 of record NZ_FMDO01000003.1, read on the forward strand.
TGATATTTCTCCTGGCACATATCCAAGTGTTTTTTGAATTTCGGCAGCACTTTTTCTACAATCTAGTCCATTAATACTACAGCTGCCACTTGTTGGGTTCGTAAACCCCAGTAAATTACGTATCGTAGTCGTTTTACCAGCTCCATTTGGACCTAGAAATCCAAAGGCTTCACCCTCTGGCACCTTAAAATTAATCTCAAAAATACCTTTTCCATTGGAATAGATTTTTGAGAGTTTTTTTACTTCTATCATTTTAATCCCCCTTGATTATATTCATAGAAAAGCTTTCGTTTTTAACTGTAATTATGAAATCCTCCTATTTATAAGTCCATAGTATAACTATAATATGTCCTTGTCAACAAGGGTTAGAACCCAGTGTTTATTTGATTAAAGCTATATTAGCACGTTTTTACACCAAAATATTCTTTGACTTAATAGAAAAAGAAGGGTGATATAAAACCATAGACCACATGTTCTAGACTGGATGGTCTGTGACTATTTTTTTAATATAGCTAATTTTGCAAAAAAGTAAGTAGAAAATTAAAGGGGTGAACTGCTTTGTTTAAGGTAGATAATTTGACTTTTAAGTATCCTAAAAATAAGGAAAATACCATCAAAGGAATCTCTTTTGAAATAAGAGACGGTGAAATTTTCGGGCTATTGGGGCCTAGCGGAGTAGGTAAGAGCACAACTCAGAAAATACTAATAAAGCTTCTAGACAAATACAAAGGTGAAGTAATCTACAAAGGAAAGGATTTAAGATCATATGGCAAGGATTTTTATGAAGAAATAGGTGTGGGATTTGAAATGCCAGTACATTTTTAAAAATTAACTGCACAAGAAAACCTAGACTTTTTTAAAAAGCTATACAAGTCCAATGCTAATACGGACCAACTTCTAAAAAGAGTAGGATTGTACGAGGACAGAAATAAAAGAGTTGCAGAGTATTCTAAAGGGATGAAGAGTAGGTTGAATTTTGTTAAGGCATTATTAAATAATCCAAAGGTCCTTTTACTGCTCTGTTTTTCGTAGATGATTTTGAGCCGGCTTTATACTACTTACTTGAAATTTTAAAAAATGGACTCAGTAAATAAACTGGGTCCTTTTGTTTTTATTCATTCTTTTATTTACAATATTTTTTTAGATAAATATTATGAATGAAATCTTTTGTGCAGTTTATACATTGTGAATATCTTACAATGATTTGGCGGACTTAATGGAAATGCAGTGAAAGTTTTGTAAAAGGGTTCTAAAAACCGTTTTTTTACTAAGAAAAAAGAGCCTAAAAATGATTGCCTATAAGAAAAAATAATAATAAAACAAAGGCAGAGTTGTTAATAATCACCTAAAGGATTTTATAAAATTTTATAGAAATACTTATCAACTTATCAGATATGTTTACAACTATCAGGCAATATTCCAAGCAACTATAATCTGTAATATTTCCCAAAACACACTTTTTTAACAACTTGAAGACTTACTCATTAAACCCTTGTAAACTAAACTAGTATTCAGAGAGGGGGGAGGCCTTTTCTGAATACTGTGTTTAGCAACAGTTCTTTTACTTAAGGCTCTACTAGCTATCTAGCTTATATTGTTAAATGAGCAAGGTGGGTTATTTGCTATAAGCAAGGTTTGTTAAATAGCAAATAACAAATACCATCAAAAAAGAGGGGAGGGATATGAAGAAGAGAGACATTAGAGAAAGACTTGCAAAAGAAAAGAAACCATACAGTTTAGGAAAACGTTTGCAAAAATTATTTAAATTAGCATCTTGTCTTTATTTTTTATCATAGCTTTAACATTCAAAAAATCTATTTTGGGAGGGGTAGTATGTTAAAACTACTGGGTTATAATGAAAAAGAAATAAGTAGGTCTAAATACGAAATTGACGGTATACCGCCATTAAGCGAAGCTATACCATTGGGGTTACAGCATATTTTTGCAATGTTTGCAAGTAATATTGCTGTAGGTATGATAGTTGCAGGAGTGGCGGGTATTTCGGGATCGGATTTGACCATTATGGTTCAATGTGCTATGTTCATTGCAGGTATAGCTACACTGAATCAATGTTATCCCCTTTGGAGATGCGGAGGAAAGCTTCCTATAGTAATGGGTACAAGTTTTGGATTCCTTCCAACTAATATTGCTATAGCTAGTGGATACGGTATTTCAGGATTATTAGGAGCTACTTTAGTAGGAGGGTTATTTGGGGCGGTATTAGGATTTTTCTTAAAGCCATTAAGAAGATTTTTCCCTCCAATAGTGACTGGTACTGTTGTACTTACTATAGGATTGTCTTTACTTCCAACAGGTATTACATCAATGGCTGGTGGTAGCGGCTCTCCGACCTTTGGTTCTCCAAAGAACTGGATAGTTGGAATCATAGTGTTATTAGTAGTTTTAGCTTTGAATCAATTTACAAAGGGCTTTACTAAAACATCTTCAATCTTGATTGGAATTATAGTTGGCTATATAATTTGTATACCACTGGGGATGGTTAACTTTGATGCAGTAAAAGAAGCAAGCTGGTTTGCTCTACCAAAACCATTCCATTTCCCAATAGAGTTTAAGTGGGGGGCTATAGCACCTATGCTAATAATGTTTATAGTTACTACAGTTGAAACCGTTGGAGACGTTTCTGCTATAACTATGGGTGGTGCTGGCAGAGAGGCAACAGATAGGGAATTATCAGGTTCAATTATAAATAACGGACTAAGTAGTGTATTTGCAGCAATATTCAATGGACTACCAACTACTTCTTTCAGCCAAAATGTTGGAATGATAGCTTTTACAAAAATAATGAGTAGATTTGTTGTGGCGATAGGTGCTATATTTCTAGTACTTGCTGGTTTAGTGCCTAAACTAGGAGCATTAGTATCTACTATTCCATCAAGTGTTATAGGGGGAGCCTGTCTTGTGATATTCTCTCAAATAACTCTCACTGGTATAGATATGTTAACATCTAATCCACTAACCAGTAGAGATAAGGTAATTATTGGATTATCACTTGCATTTGGTATTGGTTTAACTCAAGTACAAGGTGCAATGGATAACTTTCCACAATTTCTAAAACTAATATTTGGTGGTTCTGGTATAGTTATAGCTTGTGTAATAGCAATTATTTTAAATATTGCAATGCCACAAAAAGAGGACGAAGAAGTAAAAGAAGCTGCTTAATGTAAAACACAATCAACTTATATAAAACTAATGACCAGCGATGGATATCAAAAGATATCCGTTGCTGGTTTCATAACATATACATATATCTATAGAATTACTGACAATTATGATAAGCAATAGAGGTGAGAACATCCATGAATGAAAATACTTTACCCAAAATTCAAAAACACACTGCTGTTCAGCAAGTTATAGATTATCTAAGAAACTATATTTTAACCATCAATAATAATGAAATAACAAAGCTGCCATCGGAAGCCAAGCTTGCTAGGGGAATGGGGGTTAGCAGATTAACCATAAGAGAAGCCCTTACTGCACTGGAAAACGAGGGACTCATTACAAGGAGTCAGGGAAGTAGTACAATGATCACTACTTTTGCTAGAAGGCTATCAGAAGGAATAGATTATGCTGGAGAGCTAGGAAGATTCATAAATGATTGTGGCTATGAGTCTACAGTTGATATTATTTCACATTCATGGGAGTATTGTGGAGATGAAACTTCAAATAAATTAGAAATCGAAGCAGGAGATGAGATATTAGTAGTCAAGAAAAAATTTTTAGCAGATGGTGAACCTGCTGCTTATTGCGTAAATAGAATACCAAAAAAATTCTTAGCCAATATAGAAATAGATGAGAAAGATTTAGGAAAATCCATGTTTGATTTTGTTGAAGAGAGCTGTAACTGCCAGCTTAGTCACGATTTTATGGAGATAATACCTAGTTTAGTTACCAGAGAAATAGCAGACATACTGAAACTAGAGAAAAACTCTCCTATTTTACGTGTTGATGTTATAAAATATTCAATTGAAGGCTATCCTGTAATGTACAATACAGAGTACTATGTAGATAAGCTTATAAGGTTTACCGCATGTAGAACTAGATCCTTTATTAAGTAATGTGTGTTCACTTTGAAATGATATGTGGGAGTGATAAAATTGATAACTTTTGGAGATTATATAAGGCCAAAAAGTGTAGAGGAAGCATATGAAAATTTAAAGTCAAAGAAAAATGCTACCTTAATAGGTGGTGGTTGTTATATTAGGATGGGAAATAGGAGAATCGGACTAGCAATTGATTTATGTGATGCTGGTCTTAATTTTATAAATGAATATGAAGATACAGTAGAAATAGGTGCAATGACGACTTTAAGAGAGTTAGAAACTAGTGAAATACTAGCTAATAGCTTTGGCAAAATGATTTCAAATTCTGTAAAACATATTATAGGAGTTCAGCTAAGAAATATAGCTACTATTGGTGCTACAGTATTTTCTAAGTACGGTTTTTCAGATCCTATAACAGCCCTATTAGCACTTGATGCGGAGCTAGTCCTATATAATAGCGGGAAAATAAAGCTTGAAGAATATCTTAAAGAAGAATGTAGAAGAAGGGATATTCTTGAAAAAATAATACTTAATAAAGGTATAGATAATGCTGCTTTTAAGTCATTAAGAAATTCTCAAGTAGACTATGCCATATTAAATGCAGCTGTTTCAAAGCAGGATGGAAAATATAGAATAGCAGTTGGAGCAAGACCAAGAACTGCGGCTCTAGCATATAAGGCTATGGAGTATATTAATAGCAATGAAATCAATGAGGAAAGTGCATATAAAGCAGGGGAAATAGCCTCAGAGGAGCTAGTTTTTGGAAGCAATACTAGAGGCTCTGCAGAATATAGAAGAGAATTATGCAAGGTTCTTGTAAAGAGGGCAATCATGGAGGTGGAAGCATGATTATTAAGGTTAATATTAATGAAGTAAATAAAGCCTTTGATATAGAGCCTCATGAGTTTCTAATAGATGTTCTTAGAAGAAATGGATATTTAAGTGTGAAAAGAGGCTGTGATACTGGAGCTTGCGGAGTATGCACAGTATTAATAGAAGGCGCCCCTACCTTATCTTGTTCTTTTTTAGCAGCAAGGGCTGATGGGAAAAAGATATTAACTATTGAAGGTGTACAAGAACAGGCTAAGGAAGTAGGAAGCTATTTAGTATCAGAGGGAGTAGATCAATGTGGATACTGTAGTCCCGGCCTAATACTGACTACTATATCAATGAAATCTCAGCTAGAGAACCCAACAGAGGAATCTATTAAGCATTACTTAGCAGGTAATCTCTGTAGATGTACTGGCTATGTAGGTCAGCTTAGAGCAATTAAGAAATATATGGGGGTGGAATAATGAATAATAATTATTCTGTAGGTAGTTTTATACCTAAAGTAGATGGTATGCAGCTAGTAACAGGTAAGCCTGTGTATACTGATGACATAGCCCCTAAAGATTCCTTAATAATAAAGATATTGAGAAGCCCTTATGCTTTTGCAAAAATTAAGAGTATAAATAAGGAAAAGGCTGAGAAAATTCCTGGAGTAGAGTGTATACTAACCCATGAAGACCTGCCTAAAAAGTTATTTACTAGGGCTGGTCAATCATACCCTGAACCATCTACTTATGACAAATACATACTAGACGAGTATGTAAGATATATTGGAGATGAGGTGGCTATAGTAGCAGCTGTAAGCGAAGATATAGCTCTAAAGGCGCTTAAGTTAATAAAAGTAGAATACGAGGTATATGAGCCAGTATTGGATATGGAACAAGCAGAGACTCACCCATCTAAAATTCATTTTAGAGATAAATGCCATTCAAATATAAACATAGGATTTGACCCTGAAAAGAATATTGCAGCTGTTTATAACTTTGGTTATGGTAAAGTTGATGAAGTATTAGAAAAATGTGATGTAGTAGTTAAGGGAACTTATCGTTCACAGGCACAGGCACATGCTATGATGGAGACATATAGGGCATTTTCATATATAGACCAATATGGAAAACTAGTCATAGTATCTTCTACTCAGATACCATTCCATGTTAGAAGAATGGTTGCAAATGCACTTGATTTACCTATTAGCAAGGTAAGAGTAATTAAGCCCCGTATAGGAGGCGGATTTGGAGGAAAGCAGACTGCTCAGGTAGAATTTTATACTGCTGCAGTTACTTTGAAGACTGGAAAACCTTCAAAAATAATATATACAAGGAAAGAAACCTTCGAATCTACTACAACAAGGCAGCCTATGAAAATAAGTGTAACAATTGGTGCCGATAAAGATGGAAATATTAAGGCAATAGATATGGAAGCTCTCTCTGATACTGGGGCATATGGCGAACATGCCTATACAGTACTTGGTGCGGCTGGATACAAAACACTGCCGTTATATAATAAGGCGGAAGCAGCTAGATTTAGAGGTAAGGCTGTGTATACAAACCGTACTCCAGGAGGAGCATTAAGAGGATATGGTGTAACCCAAGGTACTTTTGCTTTAGAATCAGCTATTAATGAATTAGCTCATAAGCTAAACATGGATCCTACTGAGTTAAGAGAGAAAAATATGCTCAGAAAAGGTGAAACGTCAGAAATTTTTAACATGACTACTGTAGGAGCAGGGATAGAACCTATAATTATGAATAGTTGTGAGCTAGAATACTGTGTAAAAAGAGGTAAGGACCTAATAGACTGGGATAATAAATATCCAAGGAGAGAAATATCTCCTAACAGGATTCGTGGAATAGGTATGTCTATAGCTATGCAAGGTTCAGGAATACCAGGCATAGATACTGCAACTGCAACTATAAAGCTAGAGGATAATGGATGTTTTACACTACTTTTAGGTGCTACAGATATAGGTACTGGAAGTGATACTATACTAAGGCAGATTGCAGCAGAGGCTCTAGGAGTGGAGAATGAAACTATTAGTGTATACTCTTCAGACACTGATTTGACTCCTTTCGATGTGGGTGCATATGCTTCTGGGACTACTTATTTTTCAGGAAATGCTGTTAAGAAGGCAGCTATCAAAATGAAGGAGTTAATAGAGCAGGAGGGAGCAAGACACTTAAAGTTAAATGTAGAGGATGTAATCTTTGATGGAAAAGAAATTAGAAATAAATCTGGGGATGAAAGAGTTAGCCTCGCTGATTTAAGCAATAGATTAATTTATAAAAACCCAACTAATCAGTTAACATCTACAGCATCCTTTGGGACTAGTGATGTTGCTCCACCTTTTGTATCAGGCTTTGCTGAAGTAGAGGTGGACATTGAAACTGGAAAGGTGGAGCTAATAAACTATGTAACAGTAGTAGATAGTGGGACTATAATCAATCCTACTCTAGCAAGGATACAAACAGAGGGAGGAGTAGTTCAAGGTATAGGAATGGCGCTTTTTGAAGAGGTAAGAGAAGATAGTAGAGGTAGAATGATAACTAATGAATTGATGGAATACAAGATACCTTCAAGACTAGATATCAATAATATAATTGTAGACTTTGCAGAAAGCTATGAGCCTACTGGACCTTTTGGTGCCAAGTCAATAGGAGAAGTAGTGACAAATACACCTTGTCCTGCAATTGCAGATGCCATTTATAATGCAGTTGGAGTTAGAGTTAGAGACTTACCTATAACACCAGAAAAAGTAAAGATGCTATTAAAAAATCAAAACCAATGCTAGAAGCAACTGCTTTTAGCATTGGTTTTGATTTATAAAAAACCATGAAAAGGGCATAGTTAAAATATTAACGATAGTTCAATATAATTAATTAACAAAAATGCTATATTTTTTATACAAATTTAAAAATGAGATTTATAGTAATGTAACAAAGGGAAAATACAAATTTTTAGAGAAGTCTTATTATTAAGACAATATTAATAATTTTGACTAGTTATACAGCTTTAATAACAAACAAGATAGGAGGGATAGTATGGAGCCAATTTTGAAGATGGTCTCAATTTCAAAATATTTTGGGACATTTGCAGCCAATGAAGACGTTAGTCTTGAGGTGCAAAAAGGTGAGATTCACTCTCTATTAGGAGAAAATGGAGCTGGAAAATCTACTTTGATGAATGTGCTATACGGATTATATAAGCCTGAAAAAGGTGAGATATTTTTTGAAGGGAATAAACTGAATCTTAATTCTTCTAAAGATGCAATAGATGTGGGCATAGGTATGATTCATCAACATTTTATGCTAATACCTGTTCATACAGTTCTGGAAAACGTTATCATGGGCATGGGTAAGGAAAAAGGGTTCATAATAGATGAGGAAAGGCTAGAGAAGGAAATACTAGAGATTGCTGATAAGTATGGTATGGAAATCTCTCTTCATTCCAAAGTTTCTGATCTTTCAGTAGGAGAACAGCAAAGAGTTGAAATAGTTAAAGCTCTGTATAGAGGTGCTAAGCTTCTTATTATGGATGAGCCTACTGCGGTATTGACTCCTCAAGAAACTGAAGAACTATTTACCACACTAAGGAAGATGGCAGATGGCGGCATGTCAATAATACTCATCACTCATAAGCTTAACGAAGTAATGGCAGTTTGTGATAAAGTTACTGTACTTAGAGATGGAAAGGTAACAGGTCGAATAGATATTAAAGATACGAATGAACTTGAACTGACAAAGGCAATGATAGGAAGAGAGCTTTCGCCAGTATGTAAGGATAATACATGTACTAAAGGTGAAAAGATTCTAGAACTTAAAGATGTTTCTTATGAAGATGCTAAAGGAGTACAAACCTTAAAGAATATAAACCTAAGTATTTGCTCTGGTGAAGTATTAGGTATAGCAGGAGTAGACGGCAATGGACAAAAGGAGCTTGCTGAAGTAATTGCGGGGCTAATACATGCTACTTCAGGACAAGTTATCTTAGGAGATGAAGAGATTACAAACAAATCTATTTTGGAAATAATCAATATGGGGGTAGGTTACATTCCTGAAGACAGGCATAAAAGAGGGCTAGTACTTGACTTTTCAATTAGTGAAAATCTTATATTAAAGGATTATTGTAATAAACCTTATAGGAAAAAAGTATTCTTTGATTTTAATATGATTAATAAGCACGCAGATGAGATGATTAAAAAGTATTCTATAAAAACCCAAAGTAGAAACGATGAGGCAAGAAAACTTTCAGGAGGTAACCAACAAAAGATAGTTGTAGCTAGAGAGGTTGACAAGCAACCTAGGCTGCTGATAGCTGTTCAACCTACAAGAGGAGTAGATATAGGAGCAATAGAATTTATACATAAGCAAATTATAAAGGCTAAGGAGCAGGGAACTGCTGTGTTACTAATATCGACAGAACTTTCAGAAATTAACTCCCTATCAGATAGAATAGCCGTCATATATAAAGGAAGTATCGTTGGTGAAATTGACCAAAGCGAGTTTGAAGAAAGCAAAATAGGTTTAATGATGGCAGGCATACCTAAGGAGAAAGCTATGCAGTCATAGCAGGAGTTATTATATTTTAATGAGTAAGGGGGAAAAAATAGTGAATAAGCTAAGCGAAGACTCTTTAGAAAAGAAGGCCTCACGTGTAACCATCAATAGAGACAAGCTAATTTCTGGTTCAGTCCCTATTATTGCAGTGTTGTTAGCATTGCTGCTAGGAAGTATTCTATTGATATTTATTAATGTTAATCCATTGGAAGCATATAAATACTTAATTTTTGCTAACTTTTCAAGTACATACAATTTTGCAGAAATCTTTGTGAAAGCAACACCTATTATATTAACTGGTCTTGCCTTTACATTTGCCTTTAGAACAGGACTATTTAATATAGGTGGAGAGGGTCAGATGTTTGTTGGAGCAATAGCTGCAGTGTTTGTCGGTTTAAAGACAGGACATCTTAGCCCATTTATTACAATTCCACTTTGTCTAATGGCAGCCATTATTGCAGGTGCAATTTGGGGAATTATACCGGGTATATTGAAGGCAGTATTTGGCTCTAGTGAAATTATCGTTACCATAATGTTTAACTATGTGGCTCTTTATCTAGTTAGCTATGTAGTAGATAAGCCTTTAAGGGAGGCAAGTGGTTTCTATCCACAAACTGATTTAATTGGGGAAAACGCATTCCTGCCGTATATAATACCAAAAACAAGACTCCATATAGGATTTTTGATAGCAGGTTTATTAGTACTGGCTGTATATTTGATACTATGGAAAACTCCATTTGGTTTTAGACTTAGGGCAGTAGGGTTTAATCCTGATGGAGCTGAGTATTCAGGTATAAACATTAAGAAGAATATTATTATTTCCTTAGCAATAAGTGGTGCTTTAGCAGGTGTTGCAGGATTTACTGAAATAGGTGGTATTCACCACAGACTACTTGATAACTTTTCAAGAGACGTAGGCTTCGACGGAATAGCTGCAGCATTGCTAGGCGGTGCAAATCCATTTGGTGTTTTTATAGCATCACTCCTACTAGGTATGCTTAAGACAGGTGCCAATGCCATGCAAAGAGGTGTGGGAGTTCCAGCTAATATCGTAAATATAATACAAGCACTTATTATTATTCTTGTATTAGCAGGAAATATGCTAAGACCTAAAATCTTGATGATGCTTAAGCGTAAAGAAAGGGGGCTAGAGTAAGATGGATAATATTTTAAATATAACTTTTATTACAGCACTTTTATCTGCTTCCCTTAGACTTTCAGTCCCAATACTATTTGCTGCCCTTGGAGGAATGTACTCAGAGAGGTCGGGAGTAAACAATATAGGACTAGAAGGGATGATGTTAGTAGGAGCATTTGCAGGGGTAGTGGGCTCATATTTTTCAGGAAGTCAATGGATAGGAGCTTTGGTTGCGATATTAAGTGGACTACTAATGGGAGCACTATTTGCCTTAACAACAGTAAAGATAAAAATAAATCAAATAGTATGCGGTGTAGCTATAAACTTGCTGGCAGTAGGACTTACAAGTTTTTTCTATAGAGCTTTATTTGGAATAACTACTACACCTATTACTGTTAAAGCCTTTGAACCCATTAACATACCATTTCTTTCTGATATACCAGTTATAGGGAAGATATTCTTTAGCCAAACAATACTAGTATACATAGCATTTTTACTTGTACCAGTGTCATCCTTCATATTGTATAGAACGTCTTGGGGATTAAGTATTAGAACTGTAGGAGAACATCCTATGGCAGCAGATACTGTAGGCATACCTGTAAATAAAGTGAGAACCATATGTGTCATAATAAGCGGAGCATTAGCAGGACTTGGAGGATGCTTCTTATCTTTAGGACAGTTTAACATGTTTGTTGACAATATGGTATCAGGAAGAGGTTTTATAGCAGTGGCAGCAGTTATATTTGGAAAATGGAATCCAAAGGGAGTTCTTATGGCATCTCTAATATTTGGAGTAGCTGATGCACTGCAAATAAGACTACAGACTGCTGGAGTAGCCATACCATATCAATTCTTATTAATGTTCCCATATGTACTTACTGTAATAGCAGTTACAGGAATAGTTGGTAAAACAGTATCACCAGCAGCCTTAGGAAAACCTTATGAAAAATAGCTTTTAAATAAATAGGTATTATTTGAGGAGGTGATAAGCACATAATCCAAAATATTTTAATGCTGTTAAGATAACACAAATTTAAAGGAGGAAAGAAAATGTTTAATAAGAAAAAATTTTTTGCATCTCTTTTAGTAGCAGTGCTTTTAATTTCCACATTAGTAGGATGCTCAACAGAAACAACTAACACAGGAAATACAGGAAATACTGGAAACACAGAAAGTACGGGAAATGCAGATAATAAAGATAATAACTCCGATGAAAAGAAAGACTATAAAATAGTTCTAGTACTACCAGGACCTATAAATGATCAAGGTTGGAATGCTACAGCTTATGAAGGACTACAATTAGTAGAAAAAGATTTAGGAATCAAGATGGAATATATTGAAAGTGTACAACAAGCTGACTTCGAAGCTGTGTTTACAGACTATGGTGAAAGGAAGTATGATTTAGTATTTGCTCATGGAACTCAATTCTATGATGCAGCTATAAAGGTAGCTCCAAACTATCCTGACACATTTTACATGGTAATTAATAGTGAAACAGGACAAGCACCAAATGTTGGCGGTATAGGCGTTAGAGAGTGGGAAGGTGGATATGTTGCAGGTGCATTAGCTGCTCATTATACAGAAACTAAGCAAATGGGAGCTATAGGTTCATTCCCATTCCCAGTTATTGCAGGAACACTTGATGCATTTGAAGCTGCTGCACAAGAATACGATCCTTCAATAAAAGTTACTAAAACATATGTTAACTCTTGGGAAGACATTCAAAAAGGTAAGGAAACAGGGCTTGCAATGGCAGAAGCAGGGGCAGACGTTATATTCTGTAGTGCAAACCAAGTTGGTTTAGGTTCAATAGATGCTGCAAAAGAGAAGGGAGTAAAAGCTGTTGGATATATATCACCACAAAATGATGTAGCACCTGAGACAGTTATATCAAGTGTTACATACAACAATGCAGTATTATTTAAAGCTACAGTTGAACAATTAGTAGCTGGAACTCTTAAACCAGAAGGAACTTCATTAGGATGGGCTGATGGTATCCTTGATATGCAATGGGCAGATGGTGTAAGTGATGAAGTTAAAGACTATGTAAACCAAACTATAGAAAGACTTAAAAATGGTGAAATAGAAAACCCATATAAGGGAGAATAATATTAGGTATAGATAAAAAAGACGAATCAGTGTCATATGACGCTGATTTGTCTTTTTTATCATTAACCCATGACTTCATGTTTATTAAGTTGAATAAAGACATTTTATACTATAGGATTGATATTAGAATATTTATTACTACTTTTTAGAAAAAAGTAAAATTTATTGATAGATTTATACGTATCATTACGAAGTATCAAGTGAAGGGATAAATAAACATTCTACATGTAGAAATAAAGGCTAAAGAAGGTGGTATTATTGAAAATATCAGAAGATAACTTCATTGAGCAATTAAAGGACAAAAATGAGAAAGCTCTAGAATTTGTTATAGACAATTATGCTTGGATACTTAAAACAGTAATAAAAAAACATCTTTTTCATCTTATGGACTTTTATGAGGAGTGCATGAATGACTGTTTACTTGCAATTTGGGAGAATATTAACTACTATAATCCAGAAAAGTCTAGTTTTAAGAACTGGATAGGAGGAATAGCAAAATATAAATCTATCGATTATATAAGAAAATATTTAAAGAACTCAGAGAATGAAAATATTGAAGATTTAGTTATTCCAATAGAAGACAATTCTCTTAAAGAGATTTTAGAAGCTGAAGTTAGGGAAGAAGTTGAGAAAATGCTGCATAATCTATCAGAGGAAGATAGGGTGATTTTTAGAGAGTTGTATTTTGAAAATAAAAATATAAGTGAAATATCTAAGGACACTGGATTAAGTAAAGAAGTTCTGTATAACAGACTCTCAAGAGGGAAAAAGAAAATCCGTAGCAAAATCAAAACTAAGGAGGTTCTGTAAATGAAAAATTCTAAAAATATATATGAATTATTAAATCAAGTGGAGTTTAATATAGATGACTATGAGAAGGTGGAATTAAGTGATATAGAAAAGAAAAAATTGAAACAAAGATTTAAAGAAGGTAGAAGAAAAAGACTTGACTTTAAAAAACTAGGAGCAATAACTGCTGCTTTAGCACTAACTATTGGTGTTTTTAGTCAAACTAGTGTTGGAAAGAGTGTCTATGCTTCAGCTCAATCTAAAATCACAGAGATATCGTATTCTATAGGTAGGGCACTAGGAATTGAGAGAAATATTGAGCCCTATGAAAATATAGTTAATCAGATAGTAGAAAATAAGGGAGTAGAAATCAAGTTAACTGGAGTAATCATTGATAAAGATGAATTAATATTATCTACAATTGTAAATACAAATAAACCTGTAGATGGATTTTTCTTCGATTATGATATCTATATAAATGGTAAAAAGTTAAGAGATTATGGAATGACTGGAAGTAGTGGAGCAATTGATGACTCTAAAACAATATTCTTTACTGCTAACTCTTTTGATGTTAAAGGCATTGATTTATATGAGACTCTAGATATAAAAGTTGTTCTAAAGAATCTACATTACTATCTTGTAGGTGAATCCGATGAAGAAATAAAGGGTAAATGGGAGTTTGAATTTACTGCAAGTGGTAATGAACTGGCAACAACATCCTATACACTACCATTAGATTACTCATTTGATATAGATAATACAACCTACATCCTAGAAGAATTTAGATATAATCCTGTGAATCAAAAAATATTTGGTAAGCTTAAAAACCAATCAACAGATTCCTACCAAGTTGATTTACGTGGGCATGATAACCTAGGAAACGAAGTAATATTTTTCCTTACAAGCGTATCTGGTGAGGAGTTAGTATTTAAATATGAAAATATATATGGTGATTTAGCAGATGAAATCACATCTATTACACTGACACCATATGCTGCGAAGTTACCAGAGGAAAGTGGAAGGATGAGTAATGATTACAAGCAAGTTGGAGAAGAGTTTACTATAATATTAAAATAAAAGTTGATAAATCAAAACTACCCATTAAGTGGGTAGTTTTGATTTGTATACCATTATTATGCAGTTTCCTTTTTTTTCATGGTGCTTCTTAAACCAGTTTCTTTCTTTTGAATAATGTTTACTATATTCTTTCTATGATTATATATGCTTAAAACTGCTAATATAATAGCAATAACTATACAGCCCTTACTGTACCCAAAATAAAAAGTAGATACTACAAATAGTACAACCAGGCTAATAGCACCTAAAGCAATATAATCAGTGGTAAGTGTAATAGCTACAATAGCTGCTATTCCCAGGATAGCAATTCGATAATCAATAGCGGAAAGCATACCAATTAGTGAAGCAGTGCCTTTTCCACCCTTAAAGCCCATATAAAAAGGATAATTATGCCCTAAAATAACAGAAAGACCATTTAAATAGAGGAAAAAAGGCGTTTGCTCTGGCGAGAGAATATTTCTTAATAATAATTTAATAACAATAATAGACATTATCGCCTTGCCTATATCTAATAGACCTACTGCAACCCCATATTTCCATCCAAATACTACTACAGTGTTCGAAGCTCCTGCATTTCCATTTCCTAAGGTACGTATGTCAACTTTTTTTAGCAACATTCCAAGGATATAGGATGCCTGCAAACAACCGAATAAATAACCAAGCAACGTTACGACAACATAGTTTTCCATATCTAATCTCCTCCAAAACTATATGATTTATTATATCAGAAAACTAGAGATTAATATATCTTTATATCATATTTGATTATTTTCTGAAGCTGTAAAACCATAATAAACTATTGAAGTAATAAACTTATATAATGAGACTAAAGAAGAGGAGTCAAAACTATTGGAGGATTAATAACAAATTCTATTAAAATATGGTAAAATAAGCTTGCACAATCATAAATTTGGATATAACTGATATAAAACTTTTGACCTAGGATTTACTTATGTAAATTTATAATATTAGGATTTTAGAAAAACAGGAGTGAGGACATGAGGATATTATTGACTACAGATACTTTTAGTCCCTCTATAAATGGAGTAGTTATTTCCATAAGTAATCTGTATAAAGAATTAGTTAAGAGAGGACACGAGGTTAGAATACTAACACTTTCATTTAAAGGCTATTCATATAAGGAAGGAGATATTTACTATCTAAAGTCTTTTAATGCTAGAATATACCCAGGTGCGAGGGGTACCCTTTCATATAAAAACAGTTTCATAAAAGAAATTATAGAATGGTCACCTGATATAGTCCATTCCCATACAGAGTTTTGCACACTAATACATGCTAAGTATATAAGAAAGACCCTCAGAATTCCACACATACACACTTATCATACTATGTATGAGGATTATTTATGTTATGTTTTCAAGGGAATGTTAATATCTAAAAGAAGAGCTATGAAAATAATCAAAAGGTTAATAGGCTCAGTTGACGAGATCATAACACCAACCCAAAAAGCTAAGAGGTCTTTAATTTCTTATGGGATTAATAAGCCTATTAGTATAATACCTACAGGCATTGATTTGTCAAGATTTAGATTAGGTGACCAATATACAGAAAAGATAGAAGAATTAAGAAGGAGTATAGGAATAAAGAAAACGGACAAGGTTCTTATATTTCTTGGAAGACTAGGAAAAGAGAAGAACATAGACGAGATAATATTGAATGTAAAGGAATTAAATGAAAGTCAGGACATTAAGATGTTAATAGTAGGAGGAGGTCCCTACGCCGATAATTTAAAGAAACTAGTAGATGAATTAGACCTTAATGAAAAAATTATATTCACTGGAATGGTACCTCCTGAAGATGTACCACTATACTATTCCCTAGCAAATATTTTCGTGACAGCATCTACTAGTGAAACTCAAGGATTAACTTATATTGAAGCATTAGCCAGCGGTCTTCCTGTAGTATGCAGATATGATGAGGCTGTAGAAGGTTTGATAGACAACGGGTTAAATGGGTATATGTATAGAAGTAAGAATGAGTTTAAAGAAAGTATTAAAGCATTAACAAAGAGCAGTGATGATTTCCAATGGATTCGAGCAAAAGCTAAAAATTCAGTTGATAGGTTTTCACTTGATGTTTTTGCATCTGAAGTTGAAGAATTGTATCTAAGACATGTAGATAGTACCAGTCTATTACAATTAAATGAAAGGAAGTGGTGAAATGTTTAAGCTGAAAAGTAAAGAAGATGTGTTAAAGAACTATGTAAGTAGGTATCCGGAGTTAGATGAACATTTTAAGTCAAGGCTTTCAGAGGAATATGACAGGTATGCAAAGCTTCTTGAGAATTGTAAGACAAAGGAAGATGCACTAGAGGTTTTTGATAATGAAATAAGAGAAAACGAGAATCGATACAGGGATAATGCACTATCAAGAGGACTAGAAGACTCTCCATATAATCAGTACATGGAAATACTTGCACACTATGGACTAATTGTATTTTTTAGAGACAATATTTTTGAATAAGAGTAATCAAACACCTTCGCCAAGGCTCAGGATGACTTAAGCTAAGTCATCCTGAGCAGCATACTAATTATATCCTTGAGATTACAATTAGACTGGGAAGGTTTTTTCTTTTAAGCCTCTATAAAAGGGGCTTACATAAAATCGATGATTTCAGTAATCTGGTTATACTTGAGCTTCAGGTGGTATACAGATTCTTTTTCCAGCAGTGAATTCACTTGGAGCCATAGTTGGATTATATCTTAGTATATCAGTTGCAGATACAGTAAATTCTTCTGCAATACTTGACAATGTATCGCCTTCCTTAATGATGTATGTTTTACCTGTTGGACATAGTTCAGCAGGCTCATAAGGTGGGATACATATTTCCTGACCTATTTGAAGATTTTCTACGTCAATGCCTGGATTAGCATCTACAATAGCTCTAAAGGATATATCGTATCTCTGTGCTAATCTGAAAAGAGTATCTCCCGTTCCAATTACATGTATTCTACCTCCTGGACATCTTTGCTCTCTTGGTATACAAATCCTCTGACCTATTGTTAATCTAGTAGGATCTACACCAGGATTTGCAGTTTCTAAATCTCTAACTGTTACTCCAAATCTAGTAGCTATACTGAAGAATGTGTCACCTGCTTCTATAGTATAATAAGCGCCCCCAGGGCATGGAGGTGTTCCAGGTGGAACTACCTTAGCAGGTATACAAATGATTCGTCCAACTACTAAGCTATTAGGGTCAACAGTAGGATTTGCTTCTTGAAGTTGTCTAATGGTTACATTAAATCTATTAGCTAAACCAAAGAATGTGTCTCCAGGTCTTATTACATAATAAGTACCATCAACACATGGAGGTATAGCAGGTGGCTCAGGTGGAGCTGGTGTCCTAGGTATACAAATCCTTTGGCCAACTACTAAATTAAAAGGATTTACTAATGGATTTGCCTGCTGCAACTCTCTTACAGTTATATCAAATTCATCAGCAATTCTATAGAATGTGTCTCCTGCCTTAATTGTATAGATGGTTCCATTTGGACAAGTAGGTGTTATAGTAACTCTAGGAACGCATATTACTTGACCAACTTGAATGCGGTTGACGTCGATAGTAGGATTTAAAAATCTAATAACTGCAATAGTTGTGTTGAACTCTGCAGCTATTCTGCTAATAGTATCCCCTCGCTTTACCGTATAGGCTTGAGCAAAAGGAGGGCATGTTCTTTCGCGCATATTACATATCACCTCACTTAGATTTGTAGTATATAATATTCATAGTAGAGATTAAATGTGCATATGAGAAAGACCATACAAAAACCCTTCTCAGTACATGTTTTGTACCGAGAAGGGTTTTTAGCTAAATAGGCTTCTATCACTAATATCTTTGAAGAGCGATAGAAGTTTTTCTTTTGTAAGACTAGATTTTTCTTTTCCTGATATATCTGTTACTATTTGACCTCTATGCATCATAATAAGTCTATTTCCGTACTTTATAGCATGGTCAATATTATGAGTAACCATGAGGGCAGTTAAGCTTTTTTCTTTAACAATCTTATCTGTAATTTCCATGACTATTTCAGATGTCTTAGGGTCTAGTGCAGCAGTATGTTCATCTAAAAGTAGCAGATTAGGATTTGTTAATGTAGACATTATTAAGGCTAAAGACTGTCTTTGTCCACCTGACAACTTAGATACAATTGTATCTAGCTTTTCCTCCAATCCTAAATCAAGTATTCTTAATGAATCTTTGAAAAAATTTTCATTCTTTTTACTAACTAAGAAAGAAAAGTCAAATTTTTTTCCTTTATTAAGAGCCATAGAGAGATTCTCTCTAACTGTCATAGAAGGCACAGTACCTAGGGCTGGATCTTGAAAAATCCTAGATATTTTTTGACATCTCAAACTTTCTGACTCTTTAGTAATATCTGAACTACCTAGAATAATTCTTCCCTTATCTATTCCAAGCTTTCCTGATATTATGTTAAGAAGAGTAGATTTACCTGCACCATTACTTCCTATTATACAAATGAAATCGCCTCTATTTATATTTAAAGAAAATCTGTCGAATATTTTTTCTTCGTTGATATCGCCAATATTAAATGTTTTACTTATATTAGTTAGCTCTAGCACTTAAATCACCTGCTTGTCTTTTTTCTTTGAACAACTGAAAGTTGCTAAGTTTGAATGAGGATTCTTTTCCTCCTAAATATAGTGCAAGTATTACAATTATACAGCTAACAAGCTTTAAATCACTTGGGTTAAAGCCTACTTTTAAGCTTAAAGAAATACTAGCTCTGTATAAAATTGCACCTATTATACATAAAAAACTTGGTTTTATTAGTCTGAAATTCTTGAATATAGAATGCGCCATTATAATAGATGCCAAGCCTATAACCATAGTACCAGTTCCCATATTTATATCACTATAGCCTTGGTATTGAGCGAAAACACTTCCAGATAGGGCAACTAATCCATTTGATAATGCAAGCCCGAGTACCTTAATACTTCCCGTACTTATTCCTAAAGAAATCACCATACCTTCATTGCTTCCTGTTGCTTTTAAAAGATAACCAAGTTTAGTCTTGAAGAATATTAAGAAAATAGTAGCACAAATAACTGCTAGGATTAAAGCTATAAATAAACTACTAGCTAAGCTACTTTTTGGGAAAATAGTTTCATTATTAAACATAGGCAGATTTGCCTTTCCCATTATTCTTAAGTTAATGGAATATAAAGCTAGCATTACTAAAATTCCTGAAAGCAAGTCTTTTATTTTAAGCTTTAAGTTTAATATTCCTGTTAAAATTCCTGCTAAAGCTCCTGCTATAACAGAGAATAAAAGGGCTACAAAAGGGTTAAACCCTTTTATAATCAAAATCGCAGATACACTTGCTCCTAATGTAAATGTCCCATCAACTGACATATCGGCAAAATTAAGAAATCTAAAGGTTATATATACACCCATTACCATTATGGAAAAGATAAAACCTTGGAGAAAAATGCCCAATATAAAATCATTCATATTATTCAGCTCCCTTCACTAATGTTGCTCTATTCAATATTTCTTCGGGGATGCTAATACCAAGCTGTTCTACAGCTTTTTCGTTGATTATCAATTCTGTCTCCTTTAGCATAGAAACCGGTATATCCTTTATACTTTTACCTTCAAGTATTTCAGCAGCCATTATGCCTGTTTGATGCCCTAATTTATAATAATCAACTCCCTCACATGCAAGGGCACCGCCTTCAACATGCCCTTTTTCCGAGCCTATTATGGCTACACCGTTATTCGTAGCTATTTTAGAGATTATTGGTATATTTGAAGCTACTAAATTATCAGTTGGAAGGAATAAGAAATCTATATCCTTAATCTTAGCATTTAATGCTGGTTCAAATTCTGTTGTATTTATAACTGGAATCTCTATTACTGTCATACCCAAATCTTTTGCTGCTTCCTTTGCCATATTAACCTGAAGCTGAGAATTAACTTCACTAGTGCTATATAGTACACCTACTTTACTTGCACTAGGGATTAATGTTTTTCCAAGCTCTAGCTGTTTAGCTATGGGACTAAGATCGCTAGTGCCTGTTACATTACCCTCTGGTGCATCGGCTTTTTTAACTAGTCCAGCATGTACAGGGTCGGTTACAGCAGTAAATAATACAGGGATATCCTTAGTAGAGTTATGTGCTGATTGTGCTGAAGGTGTGGAAATAGCAAGAATTAAGTCTTTTTTCTGAGACACAAAATTCTGAGCAATAGTAGTTGTTAAAGCAATATCTCCTTGAGCAAACTGAGTGTCTAGCTTTAGATTTTTACCTTCTTCATAGCCTTTTTCTTTCAAGGCATCAACAAAACCAGCCCTAGCATTATCTAATGCAGGGTGCTCTACTATTTGACTGATTCCTATAGATACTACTTTTTGAGAATCACTACTTGAATTGACAGGTGAACAAGCACCTAAAAATAAAGTGATAATTAAAAGAAATGAAATTAAGCCTAAGCTTTTACTTAGACTAGTGGGATGTTTTTTTCCTACCATACTACCGTCCTCCAATTTTTAATTTTTGGTTTGAAGCTCTTCTACATATGCTACCTAACTTCCCTTAGCCTCTAAGGCTACCTACAAAAACTACTAAAGCTACTATATAAGCTATTTACACGAAATGGTGATTTGTGTAGTCTGCTTGATTAATATTTAGGAATGATTTTATAACTTTTTAAATTATATGTCAATAGAAAAATAAAAAATATAAACAATAAAATAATGACTAATTTGTTTATTTTAGTTAATTCATATTTGGTATTGACCTATGTCCTAGTCCAATTGCTAGATCGTTAAGATGAAGTAGTCCAATACTTATGAATAGACAGACGCTAACATGCTCATCATATCTAGCTATACCTATTTTACCTCCAAAATTAAAACCAGTTGCCTTTGGGCTTACTTGGGTTATGGCCTCCATTATAGCTCCAGCCACAGCTCCTTCGTGGACATGATAATCTTTTATTATTCCAGTTTTCTTAGAAGCCACTAGGGTTCTTTCAATGATTTTTGGTATAGAATTGATTAAGTCTCCACCTATGTCTACAGCAGCAGCTTTAAAATTTTTTTTGGTAAGCTCTTCAACTATGGCTCTTTCTTCGTCCCTAGTAGAGATCGCAAGCCTTACTGCAGCTTTAGCAACATCAGTACTACCATTTTTCATACAATCACCTCAAAATCATATTGTAAACAAAATTATATAAGATATACCTCATTTTGTAAATGTTTGAATCAGATTAAAAAGGCTCGAGGAAAGAGAGATTCTTTACTTGAGCCATATACTAAAGTTTTAACAAACCTACAGAATTCAAGAAAATAATTATCAAGAGTATTGGAGTAACATATCTTAATATCAATCTAAATAACTTCAAATAAATAGCCATATTTAATTTTCCTTGATTAGATAATTCATTAATTAGATCATCTTTAGCTACAAAATACCCTACAAAAATCGCTATTAGTAGGCCACCTATTGGCATGAATATATTAGATGAAATATAATCGAATAAATCGAAGAAGTTAAGACTCAATATTGTAATATTACCTAAAAGGCTGCTTGGATGGACAGTTAGTATTCCGATAAATATAATTACTCCTCCAGTTAATAGTACAGCTTTCCCTTTTTTCATGTTTAGTGATTCTGTAAGGACAGATACAGGTACTGCAAACATTGATGTCATAGCAGTAGTAGCTGCTATAGAAGCTAAAAAGAAAAATGCAGCTAACAATACATTTCCAAAGGGTATCTTAGAAAAAACCAGAGGAATTGTATTAAATAAAAGTCCACGTCCACTCCCAGGTTCAAGTCCAAAGGTAAAAACTACAGGGAATATAGCTAAACCTGCAAGCATAGATATTCCCGTGTCTGATAGTGCAACTCTAGCTGAAGTAACAGGCATGTTATTGTCATCAGTAAAATAGCTAGCATAAGTCATCATAGTACCCATACCTATAGATAGTTTAAAAAATGCAAGACCAAGAGCAGATAGTATTACTGATGGAGTGATAGCTGAGAAGTCCATGCTAAATAAAAAATTAATTCCTTCTTTAGCACCTTCAAGAGTTAAAGCTCTTATGGCGCATAAAATAATTAAGACTAATAGTACAGGCATTAAGGTTTTAGTCACCTTTTCAATACCTTTCTTAACCCCTGCAAATATTATGATAGATACTATTGCGATGACTATTAGCTGCCAAAGCATAGGAGAAAGAGTCCCATTTACTGCGATGTTAAACTCATTAGAGACAAATATTCCAGCTTCTTTTATAGGTAAGCTTGCTATATTTGTAAAGTCACCTTTTATAGCCTTAAATGTATAGAGATACACCCAACCTGCTACGGAGGAATAGAATAGCATGACAAATAAACTAGTTAATACACCTAAATAGCCTATTATCTTCCAAAAAGAGCTTGCTTTTAGCTTTTCGAAGGCTTGTATTGGATTTGTCCGAGCCCTTCTGCCAATATAGAACTCAGATATTGCTACAGGCATCCCAACTAATGCGACACATATTAAATATACTAAAATAAAGGCTCCTCCACCATTGATACCAACTAAATAAGGGAATTTCCATATGTTTCCTAAGCCTACAGCAGAACCAAGGGTAGCAAAGAACACTGCAAGTCCTGATGAAAAAGTCTCTCGTTTTGTATTTGGATTTAGATTTGACATGGAAGCCTCCTTATAAGTAGTCTTAAATGCTACTCATATTATTATTCTGTCCTAAGTACGAATAGCATATATAAAATTTTTTTAATATTTCAATATATTATAATGCCTACTGCAATCTGTCAAGAGGGAGAATGATATAAATGCATGCTTTTCCTAAATTATTCTCTTTGAAGTGCTTGAGAAGTTTAGTTTAGAGTTATTAAGGATATAAATAAATATAAATACTTTTGAGGGGTGATATCTATGAAATGTAAATTGCTTCACACATGTATAAGAGTAATGGACTTAGAGAAATCTTTAAAGTTTTATGAGGAAGCTCTAGGTCTAAAAGAAACAAGGAGAAAAGACTTTCCAGAAGATGAGTTTACATTAGTCTTTTTAAGTGACGAATCAGGACAATATGAGATTGAGCTTACATACAATTATAACCCTGAGAAGCCTTATGAAATTGGAAATGGATTTAGTCACATAGCAGTTTCCGTTGAAGATTTAGAGGCTTCTAGAGAAAGACACTTAGAAATGGGATATGAAGTTACTGAGCTTATGGGGCTACCGGGAGAAAAACCTAGATATTATTTTGTAACAGATCCAGATGGATATGATATAGAAGTATTAAGAGCAAAATAACCCTATTTCATAATTAAACTAAAAAGAGATTCTTCGCAAATGCTCAGAATGATAATTAGTAAAATAAGTCATTCTAATGACTCAAGTCCGAAGAATCTCTTTAATTATGCAAACTCAAACTACATATTATGTAAGTTCCTCTTTACAGTCATTTTTTAAACTCAATTCTGCCTATTGCTGTAATTCAACTACCCTTGTAGGTATCAGATAAAATAAGCATAAGAATTTATCTTAGAAGTAAAAAACTAAGGACTTTATATCTTTTGTCGATATACATATAATATGCAAAAAAGTGCAGAAAAATACTAGTTTATAACGGGATAGAAAATAATAAAGTTTAAATAAAGCATAAGAAAAATTAGCAATACTTCTTCTATTAGTTAAATGATAACTTATTCATATATAATTTTTTAAATTACCAACTCTATTAGATGCAGAATAATATCTATAAATATAATGTGGTAGCAGTAGTATTATATGGAAGGAAAGCAAATTTTTCAAGAAAATAAGTTTAGGGAGGATAAAAGAAGTTGAAAACAATAAGATTAAGCACAAAGTTATTGATACCTATAATATTAGTTATTATTTTTAGCACATTTATAATGGGATATATAGCTGTAAATAGTTATATAAAAGTAGCTGTAGAAACAGAGAAAAGAAACTTAGAAAATGTGAACAATATAGCAATTGATGCAATGGCATCTGCTAGTCGTGCATCACGCTATGTAAGCTCTCTTTTTGATAGTGCAGAAGCAAGCGAAGCTCAAGGAGATATATACAATGACAATAATAATGAGCCTGATGCAATTACTTCTGCTAGTCCTATAATTCAATTTAAGAATCCAAATCTTCAGAACAAAAATCAAGAGTTAGATAAAATACTTTCTGCTCAGAACTACATAGAGAGTTTAAACATAGGCAAAGAAGGTTATTTTGTGGCATTTAATAAAGAGGGAGAAATAAAGTTGCATTCGGACATGAAAAACCTAGACAAGTATGATTTTAAGACAAACGGAGAATATGCTTTAATATATGAAGACATACTAAATTATTGTCTAGAAAATACTCCAAGTATAGTTAATAATACTGATGACTTTGAACGGTATCCAATAGGAGAAAAACAGTTTATTCTAGATGGAAAAAGCTACTATGCAAGAATTGAAATGTGGGAGAGTCTCTATATAGCCAGCATATTAGATGAATATTCAATAATTGAAGAAGCAAGACAAGAATCAAGAGCTTTATTTATTCCTTTGATTTGTATAATCATAGTAGCTTCAATTATCTTTATTATATTAGTCAAAAAAATCGTAAGTGACAAAATGAAAATTATAAGACAAAATGCTTTAAAATTTGCTCAGGGTGATTTTGGAAAATTAGAAGAAATAAAATCAAAAACCAGAGATGAGATTGATGAAACGAATAAAGTCCTATTAGACTCTTCAAAAAAGATGCTCAATATAGTCAAAAGCTTAGGTGAACATAGTAAGGAGTTAGTAATAAAAAGTGAAATTTTATTCAGATTAAGTAAAGGATATAGTTTTGATAGTAGAGAGATTTTAGCTGCAATGGAGGAAATAGAAAGAGGGAGCGAAAGTCAATTAGGAAATACTATTAATGGTGCAAAAGAGTTAGATTTATTAAAAGAAATAATTTATGAAGACCAAGAGAACCTAAAAGTACTAAACCTAAGAACTGAAGATATAGATAATCTAAAAGAAGAAGGGAATAGAATAATAGAAAAGTTAATAGAGTATACAAAGGAAAACAATGAAGCTACTGCTAAATTAAAGGAAGCTATAGAGCAGTCTAGTTTTAATGCAAGTAAGATAGAAGAAGCTAGTTCTAAGATAAAAGCCATAGCAAAACAGACAAATCTTTTAGCTCTTAATGCAAGTATAGAAGCAGCTAGAGCAGGAGAGTATGGAAAAGGATTTGCAGTAGTAGCAGAGGAAATCCGATTATTAGCAGAAGAATCCAATACATTTGTTTTAGAGATAGAAGAAATTATAAAGATACTATTACAAGGAACAGAAGAAGCAGTAGGCATAATAAATGATGTTGGAATAATAGTTGATTATCAAACAGAAAACGTAGAAAAGACGGGAGAAAAGTTCCATAGAATAAGAGAAAAAATTGAAGAAATTAAAACTGTTATTGATTCTCTCAACCATAGTGGTAAAGTACTCGTAGAAAAGAAAGAAGAAATAGTTAATATTATTGAATATTTAAGTGCCATTGCAGAAGAAAACAATGCGAGTACAGAAGAGGTTAGTGCAAAATTAGAAGAACAGAATAATAGCACTTTAGAATTAGAATCCTTAAGCACAGAGTTAAAGTCTGTAGCAGATAGCTTAAAAAGCGAGCTAGAAATTTTAGAAGGTAAAAGACAATAGCTTTAAAAGAGTAATGATATTAGCAACAAAACCCATATTTTATACATTTAGCAAAAGATATGGACTAGATTTAATAGTGCTATAGAAGAAAATAAAATAATCTTAAATCTTAGGCACCTAAACCCCGATTTCATATAAAAATGAAACCGGGGTTTGTGAAATCAATAACTTGTATAAATAGTAAAAAAAGTCAAAATCAGAAAAACTCTTTAATTGCTATATTAGTCTACATATTATGTAAATTCTTCTTTAATAATTTTAGTCTACAATCCTACAAAAATGACCATTTCCATACTCATGCATAGTTAGTCTACCACAGCCTCTAGAGATTTTCTTAAATAGCTCCTCTTTACAGTCATTTTTAAACTCAATTCCACTTATTGCTGTAATTCCACTACCTTTGTAGGCATCAGGATAAAAAGGAACTGAGAAGCCTACTAAGGCTATTTCACGAGCATTTGTACACATCTTAAGTATTTCATCAGTAGTATGGTTAATCATAGTTGTTCCAGTTATTATAACTACATCACATTGAGGCAATAGGTTAGCCTGCATTGAAACAGGATAAACTGATGCACCTTCAACACTACCTTGGATATCTATTGCCCTGTCAAAAGAAATATATCTTTTCACCCTTGAAGCTAGATTTTTAACTAAAGGGGGCATATGTCCGATTACACCAACAGTATCATCAGATGTTATTTTTTCATATAATGTATCCATATCTTCAGTAGATTTATTAGAACGTATATATTTATTTGCTGCATTTATAACAGCACACCCCAAACCCCTTTGTAAATCCTCGGCTCCTGTAATAGCCCATTTTGCACAGTCAATTGCTTCCATACCTATCATTTCTTCACCATATGAAAAGATAGAACATCCGGAAGGAAGTTTTTCTCTCATTAAATATATAAAGGCAACATTATCATTTGAAAGCTGAACACCTGCAAAAGATATTCCTATGATAACGTCCTTTATATAAAGACCTTCCAAATCATTTTTTGCAATATCAAAGACCTTTTCAATTAACATTTATCCAATATACCCCCTTTACAAAAAATATGATGTAACAAAAGAATTATAGCATATCAAAACAGGGCTTTTATATGATTATTAAACATTTCTATTTAACCATCAACGCTGATAGAAATTATCAATAGAGGTATTATTGAATGATTTCAGGACATGCCATATAATTGGGTTGTACATAAATAAATTAAGGATTTTATCAATTAATGATTATTTGAAACTGGAGGGATTGTAAAATGAAAACGAAGCTATTAAAGAAAATTCTTTTATTATCCATAGCCTTGATAATGATTATAGGATTAGTTGGCTGTGGACAAAAAACACCTGTAGAGAACCCAGTTATTGAAGATAATACTCCTGTAACTGAAGAAGAAACACCTTCTGTTATAGAAGAAAAAGTTATTAGAATGGATTTAAGTGATGTAGGTTATCCATCTGTGTACACAGTGTCTAAAAAGGGGCAGGGCTACGTTGCTCTTCAATTTATTTTTGATACACTTATATGGAAAGACAGCACAGGAGAGGTTCCATATCTTGCAGAAAGATATGAGGTATCCGAAGACAACAAAACTTATACCTTCTATCTAAGGAAGGGAGTTAAATTCACTGATGGAGAAGAATTTAACGCTGAAGATGTTAAGTTCACATTTGACTATACTAAAGACCATCCTTATCATTATGCTTCAACTAGCATGGTTAAGGAAACAAGGATTGTTGATGACTATACTGTAGAAGTGGAGCTTTCAGATGTATATGTTCCATTTATAAGTGATGTTGCAGGCTGCCTACCAATACTTCCTGAGCATATCTGGAAGGATGTTACTGAGCCAGAAACATTCACAGCTCCAGAGGCAGTTATTGCTACAGGACCATTTAAATTAGAGTCCTATGACAGTGCTGCCGGAGTATATGTATATACTAAAAACGAGAACTACTTTTATGGAGATGTTGCTGTTGATAAGTTAATAATAAGCGACCTTGATGATGCTAGAGAGGCTTTCGTTGCCGGGGATCTAGATGTTTCTGCTACTATGGGATATAATAAAGCTACTAGCTTTAAGAATGATGATAAGTATAAGGTACTAGAGGGTCCAGGACTTTGGGTGAGCAGACTATACTTTAACTTTAATGAACCTGCTTTCAATTCAAAGGAAGTAAGACAAGCTATACATCATGCTCTTAATCTAGACGAAATAGTGGAAAAGGTTAAAGGTGGAGCTGCTATTCCAGGTAGTGCAGGACATATCCAACCTGACACACCATGGTATAACCCTAGCGTTCAACAATATCCTTACGATGTAGAAAAGGCAAAAGAGCTCCTTATAGAGGCAGGAGCAGTTGATTCAAATAACGACGGAGTAATGGAATACGAAGGAAAAGAAATGAAGTTCGAAGCATTATTTGGTGAAAAAGATGTTCAATATGCAGAGCTTGTAGCCAACTACTTAAAGGAAATAGGAATCATACTTGAAGTGAAAACATCTGATGACAATACTGTTAAAACTCTTATAGGGGAAGGAAACTTTTCCATAGCTGTGAATGGACATGGTTCCTTTGGTGGAGACCCGATTCTTCTTGGGCGTTTTGCTTCTGATTCAGATGGAGCGCCACAAGTTACAGCTCAAGGTGGAAAGGTTTGGCATAATGAAGAATATAATAAAATCTTTGCACAATCAGCAATGGAGCTAAATAAAGAAAAAAGAAAAGAATTAGTGAATAAATTACAAGAGATTATAGCTGAAGAGTTACCTACTATAACAATGTTCTACAATCTTAATGCTACAGTATATAATCCAACTGTTTATGATGGGTATTACTATACTCCAGATGGAATAGGTGTTGCAATTCCTTTCCCATACAATAAGCTTTGTTTTGTGGAGTGATTAAATGAAATCACTAATTAAGTATTTGGTGTATATATCATTAATAATAGCACTTTCATTTGCACTGCCAAGGTTAATCCCTGGCAGTCCTTTGTTTGCAATGGTAGAAGATATAAGCTCTGTAGATAATATGACAAAGGATGCCTTAAAAGCCTTTGAAAAGTATTACTCTCCAGAGCTTCCCCTACTGGAGCAATTTATAAAGTATATTAAAAACCTTTTTAATTTGGATTTTGGCTATTCCTTCTATTATAAAATGCCAGTACTTCAATTGATAATGGAAAGGGTTGGTTGGACTCTTTTGCTTTCATTTTTGTCTATTGGACTATCATCAATAATCGGAATTGTTCTTGGAATACGGTCTGGACTTAAGGACAGAGAAAGCAAGTTATTAATTAGCACTTTTATATGTATCCATGCTACTCCTACTTTTCTTTTAGCAGCTATTTTTCAGATAATAATAGCATACAAGCTTAGATTATTGCCAGCTACAGGTGCTTATACTATAGGATTAAGCTTTGGACAGCCTGGATATATTCTTGATGTTATAAAGCACATGATTTTGCCATTATCTGTTCTAGTTATATCACAAATACCGCCTATATATTTATTTGCAAAAAATAGTACTGCAAATGTTAAGAAAGAGCAGTTTGTCAAGATGGCAAGCTATTTGAATATTGATAAAAGGGATATCTATTTTAAATATATTTTCAAAAATATTATACCAGAGCTTTTAGGTAGACTAAATATTCAATTTGTTCTAGCAATAACAGGGTCTATTTTTGTAGAAGCTGTTTTTTCCTATCCTGGTCTCGGACAGCTTTTAAGAAGCTCAATATCCTATAGAGACTATCCATTATTACAGGGAATACTCTTAGTCTGCTGTACATATGGAATTGTGGTAAACTTCATTTTTGAGTTCATCGCTTTAAGAAATATTAAGAGGTGTTAAATGCTAAATTCATTTAAGAAATTAAGTAAAACAAAAAAGGCTAGTGCAATTATTCTGATAACCTTTTTATTGATAGCTGTTTTTTCTAATTTGTTGATGCCTTACTCACAGGAAGACATAAGCCATCCTAGACTACTAAAGCCAAGTACAAGCCATTTACTTGGTACAGATGAAATAGGTCATGATATTTTTTCTCTCTTAATATATGGCTTTAGAATAACGATTCTTACGACTATTGTATCAGGATTTTTCACTACACTTATAGGAACTTCTCTTGCATATATATCTGCCTACTATGGAGGAATTATTAAAACTGCTATTTCTGAAATAGCAAACCTGTTCGTAATAGTTCCTGAAATTGTAATGATTATGTTTTTTTCTTCATTAGCAAGGCCTAAACTAATCTATACCATTATGGCAATTGTATTTTTCTCATGGCCTAAAGTATATAAAATAGCACTTTTTAAAATTATGAACTATATGGAAAAGAGTAAAGTCAAATACACATTATTAATAAAAGGGAATTGGTTTGATGTATTAAAGAAGTTGCTTCCTGATATTTTACCAGTGATGTCTACCTTCTTTGTCCTTCAATGTAATAAGGCTGTTATGTATGAGGCATCTCTCTCCTTTTTTGGTATAGGAGATCCGCTTAAGAAAACATGGGGAAAACTCATAAGAGCGGCACTAGATTATGACGAATTATACTATGATAGTACATTCTTATGGTACTTGATTCCACCAGTTTTGTGCTTAATACTATTTGTTATATCTCTTACACTTCTCTCAAGTGAAAATAAGGAACTTTAGAGGTGTTTATATGATAACTATTGAAAATCTTAAAATAATCTACAATAAAAAAGCCATAAGCTATCCTAATATTCATATTAAAAGAAATGAGTTTGTAGGATTATTTGGTAAGAGCGGCTGTGGGAAAACATCGCTTTTAGAGGCTCTCTTTGGTTTAGACTTTCAAGGAGAACTAGTATATGATAAATGCACCATAAATGATGTGGATATTAAGGAGTTAGATAGCAGTAAGTATGATTATATAAGCTATTGTCCGCAGTTTTCACAAAATGCTTTTAACCCAAAGCTAAGTGTAATGGAGCATATACACCTAACACTTAAAGGTAATGGACTGCAATATAACACAGAAGAAATAGGTGTTCTTATGGAAAGACTAGCACTAGAGCCTATTCTTCTAAACTATTATCCATATATGCTATCTGGAGGACAAAAACAGCGGTTGATTTTACTTATTTCCATATTAAAAAGACCTAAATTATTGATTCTTGATGAACCTTCTTCAGCAATAGACCTAATCACATTAAGGAAGATAGTTGAGTTTTTAACTTCATATAAAGGCAAGCTTACCATAATAATGGTAGCTCATCAAAAAGTGCTTTTGGAAAAAGTAACGGATAGAATAATAGTCCTTGAGGAGTATGATAATGCTAAAGGTTAGAAATATTATGAAAACCTATGGAAAGTTTAGGGTTTTAGAGGATATAAGTTTTGATTTGGAACTGGGAGAAAGTTTAGTTTTAGCAGGAAGGTCTGGAAGTGGAAAAACTACTTTAGCCAAGATAATTATTGGACTTGAACAATGTGATTCAGGAGAGGTTTTTCATTTTGGTAAGAAGCTGAATAATAACTATCGCAAAAGAACATTTTCTGAACTGGCAAAGGTTCAATATATATTTCAAGACCCTTATAGTGCGCTAGAGCCTAGCTTTACCTTGGAACGAACCTTGATGGAAACAGTTAATATATGCAGGAGAAATAACTATAAACCAATGGATATAGATGCTGCTCTTTCCATGGTAGATAAGGGATTTTTAAATCAGAAAAAGCGCAAAATATCAACCTTTAGTGGAGGTCAGCAACAAAAAATATGTATAGCAAGGGCCTTACTTACATATCCAAAGTTGATAATTGCAGATGAAGCAACATCAATGCTTGACTTTGACAATAGAATAGAAATAAATTCTCTATTGAATAAAGTCAAAAAGGAATATGAGTTGTCTATAATAGCCATAGTTCATGATATAGAATTCCATAATGACAAGTGGGATAAGATAGCAGTAATAAACGAACACAAGCTAGTAGACTTTATGGAGTTTAAGGACTTTTTTCAGTATGCATCAAGTGATTACTCAAAGGAATTGATAAATAGTCATAAATATTTCTATGAGTAAGAATAGATAAGGTGTGTACTATTAAATAATTTGAGTAAAAGGGGTGCGGCTAATGGTTGGAGATATAACATATATTGCTAAGAAAAGTTCTCGTGACCTTGCATTAGTTGAGGGAGAGACAAGAAGTAGGGTTATTCTTAAGATGGCAGAGAATATTTTGGCTAATAAGGAACAGATTTTATTGGCTAATAAGCAAGACATTGAAATAGCTAAAAAGAATGGCTTAGACGAATCTCGACTATCAATACTTACACTAAATGAGAAAAGTATTGACGCTATGGAAGAAAGCTTAAAGAGAATGTCAAGACTAATAGATCCTGTTGGAGAGAGAATTAGCTATTTGGCAAAAAAAGATGGTCTAATTATTGAGAAAAAATATGTGCCATTAGGGGTAGTTTCTGTTGTTTATGAAGCCAGACCTGATGTAGTTACGGATTCTGTAGGTATTTGTATTCGAACAGGAAATTCAGTTATTCTAGCAGGAAGTCGTCATAGTACCAATACTGATAAATGTACTTCTGAAATACTGAGAGATACATTGAGTGAATTTGGAATATGTCCTGATAATATTCAATACTTATCTGATTGTTCTCATGAAAGTAAAATTGAACTAGCAAGACAAGATAGATTTGTAGATTTAATGGTTATTAGGGCAGGGGTAGAAGCCGTAGACAAATTAAGAGAATATGCAATTGTGCCTATTATTGTAGCAGGCGAAGGAAATTGTCATATCTATATTGATGAGGATGCTAGCTTTGATATGGCATGTGATATTGTAGTTAATAGCAAGGTTCCAAGACCAAAGGCGTGTAATGCGGCTGAAACTATTTTGATTCATAAAGACTGGGGGGTACAGCATTTTACAGAGCTTATAAATAAGTTGCTTGAAAATAATATTGAAATATTTGGTTGTGAAAAATCTACACAATTACATTCAAGTATAAAATCAGCTAATGAGTTCCATTTTCAACATGAATTCTTCGCTCCTGCCCTTGCAGTGAAAATAGTTGAGGATATAGATGAAGCAATTAACCACATAAATCAATATAGAACACCACATACAGAAACCATTATAAGCAATAATCTTGAAAAAGTATCTTACTTTAAGAATTATGTAGAGGCAAATGTCATATGTCACAACGCCTCAACAAGATTAACAGATGGAATTGAGTTTGGTTTAGGTGGAGAAATCGGCATAAGCACTCAGAAATTTCATGTAGGTGGACCTATAGGTATATATCATTTAATGCATCAAAAGTACTTTTTGTCTGGAAACGGCAACTTAAGGTATTAAAAAATATGTTATTTTTTCTATCTAATTTTGCCATATACATATTTAAGTATTTTTATTATAATTACTATCAGAAGTAAACTAAAAACTATATACAGTAGAAAAATACTACTAAATCATATTCGGATAAGGAGAAATGAAATCAAATGAACGAAGTAGTCCTTTATACTATTTTTGCATTTGCCGTATTAGGATGTATAGATAGAGTATTAGGCAGTAAATTTGGATTAGGAGAAAAGTTTGAAGAAGGTTTTAAGTCGATGGGTAGTTTAGCTATGAGCATAATAGGAATATACTCGCTAGCACCAGTGATTTCAAATCAATTGTCAAGGATAATTGCTCCAATGTTTACAGCTTTAGGTGTAGATCCTTCCATACTACCAGCATCTATTCTTGCATGTGATATGGGTGGCTATATATCAGCGGCTAGAATGGCTCAAACGGAAGAAATGGGGATATTTTCTGGTCTTATTTTGGCATCCATGCTAGGTGCTACAGTAGTGTTCACAATTCCTATTGCAGCAAGTGCTATTGATAAGAAGGATCATTATTTTTTTACCAAAGGAATATTATCAGGTCTGATAACCTTACCTATAGGTAGTATTGTTGGAGGAATACTTCTAGGAATCAATATATATAAACTTATGATTAATATGATACCTGTAATTGTATTATCAGCTATCTTAGCTGTAGGACTTATTAGATGTCCTAATAAATTAATAAAAGGATTTAACTATTTTAGTAAAGTAATAGTTGCTATTGGTGCAATTGGACTTATGGTAAGCATATTTGAGAGGATATCAGGTATTACTATTATACAAGGGATGGAGCCCTTTGATGAAGGACTAAAGATAGTTGGAAGCATTGCCATAGTCCTCTGTGGAGCTTATCCAATGATGAGCTTGTTTACGAAAGCATTTAAAAAGCCCTTATCTAAACTTGGAGAGAAGGTAGGTATAGGTGAAAATGCAGTTGCAGGAATTGTAGTATCTTTAGCTAATAATGTTCCCGCATTTGTAATGATGAAGGATATGGATGATAGAGGAAAGGTGCTATGCTCAGCATTTGCAGTAAGCGGAGCTTTTACATTTGGCGGACAGCTTGGATTTGTAGCTGGAGTTGATAAAACAGTCATAGTTCCTTTTATTGTTTCAAAGCTATTAGCAGGAATCTGTGCTATTGCATTAGCTGTATTGCTTACAAGAAACCTAGACGAACATAACAGAAACACTTATGTTGAAAAAAAGAGATCAGGCTTGAATTAATAATTCAAGCCTGATTAAATCTATATGATATTTATAGTATAAGTTTCTTTTTAAATCAATTATTTCTTTAGTTCTTTAAGCTTTTTAGTGACTTCAAAATATTCCTTTTCTAAATCAGATTTTTCGTCATCCTTGCAGTTCATAAGCCTAAAAGATATATGAGATAGCTGCATCTCTAGCCTAAGTATTTCTTCATTTATATCAATATTCTTCTTTGATTGAGATTGTTTCTTTTTATTAAGATAATAAGAGTAATTTCCCAAGTATTGGATAAGATCATTGTTAGAAAGCTCCCATATTTCTTCGGCTATTTTTTCTACAAAGTACCTATCATGAGATACAAACAGTATAGCTCCTTCATAATCAAGAAGTGCCTCCTCAATTATTTCTCTTGTAGGTATATCAAGAAAGTTAGTAGGCTCATCTAAGATTAATAGATTGTTTTCCTCAAGAATTAGCTTTAAGAAAGCTACCCTAACTCTTTCGCCATAGCTTAAGTTTTCGATTCTTTTATATACATCATCTCTTCTAAAAAGCATACAGCCTAGTAATGTTCTAACATAGCTTTCGTCACTGTTTATCTTTTTTAGCTCCTCTAGTATTGTAGAGTTTAGGTTTAGTTCTTCAAGCTCTTGAGAAAAGTAGCCTATTTTTACGGAAGGAGAGATGCTTATATCCCCATCCAATGAGATCGTTCCCATTAGTCCTTTAAGTAAAGTGCTTTTTCCAACTCCGTTTTTACCTATAAGTCCAATTCTGGCATTTCTGTATATGCTAAAGCTAATATTTTCAAAAAGTGTTTTATCATAGGTTTTAGATATATTTTGTACTCTAATCAGAATCTCACTAGTTTTATCACTACTACCCTCAAGCTTAATGCTTATATTCTTAGGAATTTTAGGCTTTTCTTTTTCTTCAATATTCTGAAGCCTTGATATGATTGCCTTTGACCTTTTGACTATTTTATTTGCCTTGCCTCTTTGAAAGTCATTTGCAGACATATCATTGTATCTATTTGCCCTTTCCATATGCTTTCTAGCGGCAATTTCAAGCTGTCTTTTTTTCTTGATGTATTCTTCGTATTCTAGCCTTGCTCTGTCAAGTTCAATTTTCTTTTGAGTAGCATAGAAGGTATATCCCCCACTATACTCTCTAATAGTTTTATCTTCTAACTCGAATATTTTAGAGACAGTCTTATCTAGAAAGTATCTGTCGTGGGTTACTATTAGAACAGCACCACTAAATTCATTTATGAAGTTTTCTAGCCATTCAATAGTTTCATAATCTAGATGATTAGTAGGTTCATCAAGTATTAATATATCTGGGTTTTGAAGGAGAAGCCTTATAAGGTAAAGCTTAGTTTTTTCGCCGCCACTTAATGTTTCAACTTTTTGCTTTTCTGCATCACTTAATCCAAATCTATTAAGTAACTCTAAAAACTCTCCATACTTCTTTGTTTCCTCCATTAGTTCATATACAAACAAATTATTATTTATAAATAGATTTTGTGGAAGATAACCATATCTGCCATAGAACTTTATACTACCGCTGTCAGTTTCTAACTCTGATGTTATCACTCTAAGTAATGTAGTCTTACCGATACCGTTTCTACCAACTATTCCGATTTTATCCTTTCTATATAACTTAAAATTTATATTTTTTAATATTTCCTTATCTTCAATAAACTTTGATACACTATTTACATCTAATAGCATAGACTCAACTCCTTATGTGATTTTCTCAAAAAAATAAAGCTATAGGTTTACCCTATAGCTCTATACAGGTTGCTATAATCCTCATGAACTAGCCAGATTTTTCAAGCATTTGCGCAGAGAATTAAGGAAACTTAGAATCAAGTTTCTGGGTACTACAATTTCTCTAGCCATCTACAGCTAGATATGTCTGTAAAGACCAAACCATAGATTTAGATAATTGCAGCATAGTTCAAAGATTATAGAACACAAAAAAGCCATAGATATACAATACCCATGGCTTGAATTCAATATATAAATACAAATATTATATAAACATAATTAGCTTAAGCGCTAACTCCAATTAGACAAGGGGTACTATAAACCTAGTAAATAAACAACTCTATAGATTTTTGTTGAGTTAGGTTTATTTTTATTTTCACTGCATTGTACCTCCTGTATTTGATAAAAATATTATACCATATTATCCAGAAATTATCAAGAGAATAAAGCTAAGCTAAAATATTTATTTAATCACATAAGTCAAGTTAGCTTATAATCATGTTATTTTATTTTTCTTTTAAAAATATACAAATATCAAATTCTCCTATTGGTGTTTTTAAAGTAAGTAATAATGCCTTATCGCTTGCTAAAGAAAAAGACTTATAGTTCCCTAAAAAAATCTGAGGAGGAGATATGTCACATGTACAGTTGTTTTGTGATAAATTTGTTAATGCATTTCCTCCAATAATGTTAGCTACCTCTCCTAAGGCTGAAGAAGCAAATCCATCAATTGTATCCATTTCCATGCCTGACATTATTCTTATCATTTCTAATGCCATATCTTTTGGGAAGTTAAAAAGTATGGAACCCATTAAATCCCCAGTGACTCCAAGCAACACATTAGCATCTTTGCTACATATCATGTCTTCAACTATCTTCATATCTCCCTTTTTTGGCTCAATGTCAAGCATAAGTTTGAAAACATCTACAGTTGCCTTATAAAAGGAGTTTATGTATTCTGCTTTCATTATACTTATCCCTCCTTAGATTTTGCATATTCTCCAATTTTTTGATCTATTTTACCTACATGCATAATTAACCATGTCATGAGTTTACCGCCAAACTCTTGGACTTTTTCTTCTGTGAAGCCCTCCTCTTTGAAAAGTCTTACATAATTATTTATTCCTTCTCTAAACTTAGAATGAGCTTCTTTATGAGCTTCAATATCTGGATAATTAATTTGCTCTTGATAGATTTCCTCATCATGGAAATGAACAATAACATATTCCTGCATGAAGCTCATGGTTTCTTTTACTTTTTCTAGTTTGTCATTCCAATTTTCATTGCTTCTAATAATTTGTGTAAAATCTGATACCCGCCTAAATAATTCTTTGTGCTGTTCGTCAATGAGTTCTACCCCAACTGCATACTTGTCTTTCCACATCATATAAATCTCCCCATTTTGAATTATAATTCATATAATGATATAAATATATAATAAATTATACCATTTTTCTATCCCAAAAAAGCATAAATAATCATTAAAAAGTTATAATATAATCAAAATATATTTGTGATGTAACTATTTATAGGACAAGCGAAAACTATTAGAGAGTTATTTAGATATTTTTGAGATTCAATACATAATAAAAAAATAAAGCTTTGTTCATAACACCTTATCTCTATACAACATTCTCCTCATGCAGCAGCATGTCTTAGCTAATTAATATCCATTATATAGCTTGTTATAAAAAAGTGCTATATTAAATTAAATTTTCTTTCAATTTATTTATTTTCATATATATAATGGATACTGTTATAGATGTTACAGAGGCTATTGGTGCGGATAAACCTAATCCTATTAAGCCTTTTTGGAGTACTAATACCATTAAAAATGCTACTGGAATTCTGACTAATATAGATGACAATGTTCCATTTATCATTGTAAAGTTAGTTTTTCCACATCCATTTAAATATCCATTTAGATTAAACTTAATAGCAACTAGCATAAAATCTATACTATAGGTTTTAAAATATAGGCTTCCTGATTTTATTACATCTGAATCTGCTTTAAATATTCCCATTATAGATTGAGGATGTAATTGGGTCCATGCAAGGAAAAATAATGAGCATATAAAAGACATTAGTATACTTATTTTTAATGCTTTAGCAGCCCTTTCTGGTTTATTTGCTCCTACATTTTGAGCAGTTAGTGCCGCTAGAGCATATGATATTGCCATAGGTGGAAGCATTGAAAACACCTCAAATTTAGCAACTATACCTACTGCTGCTGACTCTGCTACCCCCATACTATTTGCAATGCCGGCTATAACTAAGAAAGAAGCCCAAAGTAATACTTCTTGTAAAGATAAAGGAGCTCCGACTTTTAATAGCGTCAGTATTTTATCTTTTTTAATAATAAAATTCTCTTTTTTAAACTCAAATATAAATTTTCTCCTAGATAGATAAACTATTGCTAAAACCATACTAATTCCCTGTGAAAGTAC
Source organism: Proteiniborus sp. DW1 (assembly GCF_900095305.1). Taxonomy (NCBI): domain Bacteria; kingdom Bacillati; phylum Bacillota; class Clostridia; order Eubacteriales; genus Proteiniborus; species Proteiniborus sp. DW1. Next base: position 80,736 of record NZ_FMDO01000003.1, read on the forward strand.
AGTAGCCAAAGCAGCACCTGCAGCTCTCATATCAAATAATCCTACAAAAGTTAAATCTAAAACTATATTAAATACACAAGCTATAGCAATAAAATATACTGGTCTTTTAGAGTCTCCTAGTCCTCTAAGTATAGCGCTTATAGAGTTATAACCAGTTATAAATACAACTCCGCTAGAACATATAATTACATACTTCATAGCATCTATATAAGCTTCTGTTGGTGTTCTTAAAATATTGAGCAAAGGTTTGGTTATTAAAAGCATTAAACCAGTTATAAGCAGTGATACAAATACTCCTAAGCACAGCATATTGCCTATTGTTTCAGATGTATCTTTATTTTTCTTTGCCCCATAGTACTGACCAATGAGAATAGTTCCTCCCATAGTAAGCCCTGTTATTAGCCCATTTACAATTTGCATAACTTGTGTGCCAACAGCTACAGATGATAGGCCTGCAGTATCTGTAAACAGACCTACAACTAACAGGTCTGCTGTACCATATAAAGCCTGTATCAAATTTGCTATTATAAAAGGAATTGAAAAACTAATAAGTGATTTATAAATGCTCCCTTCAGTTAAATCCTGTTCTATTTGCTTCAATTTTCTCATCTCCCTAGTTAATTTGCTCTCAGTTTATCTTGAGTAGTTATAGTAGTTTATAGTGCCATTATTAATAACGCCTATTATCTTTTTACCTAAGCTATGGTCTAATCTACTTAAGTAATATCTATTATACTATAATTATATTATGATAGGCTAACTACAATCAATCCATAAGTATATTACCATGTTCACTTGAATTTCTTTTGGAAAAAATAGCGGGTCAGACTTATAAGAAAAAGTCTAACCCGCCATTATAAAACTAAATATACTTCACATCTAAATTAATCGCTAAAGCTTTTTGACCTACAAAAGCCTTATCCTCAGAGCGTCCAATAAAGTCATCCCCAAACATTGTATATACATCTCCTGAAATAGTTAACTCAGGAAGTCTTCCTATTAGTCTTTCTCCATCAGTTAAGAAAGCCAGTTGAACAGGTGTACCAAATACTCCTTCTGCAGTGAAGTCGCCGCCAGAAGCTATTAGAACTGCCACTGCTAGCTGGCCATTTAGAAGCTCTTTTAATGTCTTGCCGCTGGAAGCTATCTTTAAGTATTTAGGAGCTAAGGAAGGTACTTTGTCATATTCTGCTGAGGCACTTCCTGTTAGAGGCAGATTAAATGATATTACCCATCGGTAGTCAAATTACCATACATAACTATATGTATTAGGAGAATTGGATAATATATCCTTTAGACTATATTACTATTACACCTTAATAATGTCAAGCTAATACTAAATAAAATTAATTATTTATTTAAATTATTTAATGATCGGTTGATATGGATTTTTTAAAAGATCTAATATTATTGGAGAATAGGAGATAGAAGAAAAAACATACGAACATATGTTTGCAAAATTAAAATTTAGTGGTAAAATATTGATAACAAGCAAAGGTTTGGAGTGATGCTATGGATATGCTTAATAAGCTTAAAATATTATCTGATGCAGCTAAATATGATGTATCTTGTTCATCTAGTGGTAGCAATAGGAAAGGAAAAAAAGGAGAGATAGGCAGTACTAGTGAATGTGGTATTTGTCATAGTTGGGCAGATGATGGCAGATGTATATCACTACTTAAAATACTTTTCACCAATTATTGCATATATGATTGTGCCTACTGTATAAACAGAGCTTCAAATGATGTACCTAGAGCAGCCTTTACCCCCGATGAGGTAGCGGATTTAACTATTAATTTTTATAAGAGAAACTATATTGAAGGGCTTTTCTTAAGCTCGGCTGTATATAAGAGCCCAAACTATACAATGGAGCTTTTGACCAGTGCAGTTAAAAGGCTTAGGGAGGACTATAAATTTAACGGATATATTCATCTAAAAGCAATACCAGGTGCAGATAAGACCTTAATTGAAAAAGCAGGTACTTATGTAGATAGGATGAGTGTAAATATTGAATTGCCTTCTGATGAAGGCCTGAAGCTATTGGCACCACAAAAAAAGAAAAATGCTATCATTAAGCCTATGAGTTTTATTAATTCAAGGATACATCAGGCAGTAGAAGAAAGACAAAAATTTAAATACTCTCAAAATTTTGTTCCTGCTGGGCAAACCACTCAGCTTATTATAGGTGCAACTCAAGATAGTGACCTAAAGATACTTAGACTTTCAGAATCATTATATAAAGGATTTAGACTTAAAAGAGTATATTATTCAGCTTTTATACCAGTATCTAAGCATCCTAATCTTCCGGTCCTTGCTTCTCCGCCATTAGTTAGAGAGAATAGGCTTTACCAAGCAGACTGGCTATTGAGATTTTATGGATATAATGCTAGCGAGATTCTTACCGATGAAAAGCCTGATTTTGATTTAGCTCTTGATCCTAAGTGTGATTGGGCACTGAGGAATATTGAACTGTTTCCTGTAGAGATAAATAAGGCAGATTATTATCTTTTATTAAGAGTTCCGGGTATAGGAGTCAGATCTGCTAGAAGAATAATTTCTGCTAGAAAGTTTGGGTCACTGAACTATGAAGATTTGAAGAAGCTTGGAGTAGTTTTAAAGAGAGCTAGATATTTTATAACTTGTAGCGGGAAGCACTACGGCATAAAAAGCATGAATTCTTTAGACATTAGAAACAGTCTATTGTTTAGCTCAAATAATAATGGATTTAACCCAGCAGGAGAACAGCTTTCATTGTTTTCCGTATATCCTCAGTTACTACCTACAAATGATATAGTATCAACAATAACGGGGGAGTTTTAGAATGCTACAATACATATTTGATGGAAGCTTTGATGGGCTACTAACTGCTATATATGAAGCCTACTATAGAAAAGAATTGCCAGATGAAATACTATCACAGGATAGCCCTCAGCAGAGCTTTTTAGTTGAAAAGGTACATATCGAAACAGATGAAGAAAAGGCAAAAAAGGTTTACACATCAATAAAGACAAAGATTTCAGAGTTTGCTCTAAAAAACTGCTTCTATGTTTTTATATCTGAAAGAGAAGATAGAGGAACTTTAATTTATAAGTATCTAAGATTAGGATGGAAAGTTGGAAAAGATATAGACAAAAATCTAAAAAATGATACAGTTTTAGCAGTACATAAGATTCGGCAAAAAGTAAGCAAAGAAGTGCACTTAATGTTAGGGCTTATTAGATTTAGTCAATTAAGTAGTGGTATATATTATTCTCAGATAGAACCTGATAATGACATAATAGGTCTTCTAGCCCCTCATTTTACAGAAAGGTTATCTGATGAATACTGGATTATCCATGATGTAAAGAGAAATATGGGAGTAATGTATAATAAAGAAGAATGGATTATTAGAGACTTGAATATTACAGGAGAAATTAGCTTTCAAGACAATGAAGAGGAATATCAAATGCTTTGGAAGGAGTATTTCAATACTATTGCAATAAAGAATAAAATAAACCCAAGACTGCAAAAGCAATATATGCCTAAAAGGTATTGGAAGCATTTAATAGAAAAATAAGATTTTATTTATACATATACATAATATAAAAATTTTTATATAATCATATTTAGTAGAAGATAAATATAAGTATACATTATATAGCAGAGAGCTAAGGGGGAGTTAGTATGCAAGTAAATGAAAAGCTTCAAGCTCTTAGAGAGCTAATGAAAGAAAGAGGAATGAATGCCTATGTAATACCTAGCTTTGATGCTCATCAAAGTGAATATGTACCTGAGCATTGGAAATCAAGGGCATGGATATCTGGCTTTACAGGTTCAGCAGGTACAGTAGTAGTTACATTAGATGAAGCAGGACTATGGACTGATGGTAGATATTTCATACAAGCAGGGAAAGAGCTTGAAGGCTCTGAGATTAAGTTGTTTAAAATGAGACAGCCAGGAGTACCTACATATTCAGAATGGATTAGAGATGTACTAAAGGAAGGTGACTGCCTAGGCTTTGATGGTAAGGTATTTTCGTGCAACCAAGCCAAAGAATTAGAAGGGAAAATAAGAGACAAGAACATAAGAATAGATGATAGATATGATTTAGTTGACTTGATATGGAAGGATAGACCTGAATTGCCTTTAGAAAAAGTGTATATTCATGAAGTAAAATACACAGGAAAGTCAACTAAAGAAAAACTTAACATGGTCAGAGAAGAAATGAAAAAAAAGGGTGCAGGATATTATATACTAAGTAGTCTTGATGATATCGCTTGGCTATTTAACATAAGAGGAAATGATGTAAGAAATAATCCTGTAACTATTTCCTATGCTCTTGTTTCAATGGATAATGCAACACTTTTCATAGATTCAAGAAAATTAACTGATGAAGTTAAGGGGTTCTTAAAGGAAAATGGTGTGGATGTAAAGGAATACGGAGAAATAGCAAATGCATTAAAAAATATTGGTGAAAGTATAAGTGTTTACTTTGATCCAAATAAAATAAGTAGATGGCTATATGGATGTATGCCTAGAACTAATAAGAAAATACCAGGAAAAGATATTGTCATGCTTCTTAAGACTATAAAAAATGAAGTAGAGATTGAAAACCTTAGAAATTGCCATATAAAAGATAGTGTTGCAATGGTTAAGTTCTTATACTGGTTAGATAAGGCAATACATGAGGAAGAGATTACAGAAATATCTGCTGCGGATAAGCTTGAAGGCTTTAGAAGCCAGCAGGAAGGTTTTATAGGAACAAGCTTTGATACCATAGCAGGGTACAAGGACCATGCAGCTATGATGCACTACAAGGCTACAGAAGCAAATCAATATACCCTAAAACCTGAAGGAATGCTTTTAGTAGACTCTGGAGGACAGTATTTTGATGGTACTACAGATATTACGAGAACAATAGTTTTAGGACAGATTTCAGAGGAGGAAAAGAGAGACTTTACCTATGTTTTAAAGGGACATATAGCATTATGTAGAGCTAAGTTCCTATATGGTGTGACAGGAACTAATCTGGACGTATTAGCTAGACTTCCGCTATGGGAGCAGGGAATAGATTATAAATGTGGTACAGGACATGGAGTAGGATATTTATTAAGTGTACATGAAGCACCTCAAAGATTTAGCATAGAATACAATGATACAGTATTAGAGAAAGGCATGGTAATAACTAACGAACCAGGCGTATACAAGGAAGGTAAACACGGAATACGTACAGAAAATACGCTTCTAGTAACTGGGGACCAACTAACAGACTCAGGACAATTTATGAAGTTTGAAGTATTGTCTTTCTGTCCAATAGACTTAGAGGGAATAGATGCTAGTTTACTTACTAATATAGAAAAAGACTGGCTCAATGATTATCATAAAAAAGTATATGAAAAATTGTCACCATATTTAAATGATGAAGAAAGAGAATGGCTTAAGAGAGAGACTAGAGAAATATAATAAATTAACTTTTAAGTGATTTCAATTACTTTAAGCTTTTTAGGCTGCTGGCAAATGTATTTTGTCAGTAGCCTTAATTTTTTTGTTATTGGCATTTGACAATAATAAAAATTAGGAGTAATATATAATTAGCAAATGCCAATAATTAAAATAAAAATGGGAGGAATTCAAATGAAAATAGCTATAGCAAGTGAAGAAAAATATGTGAGTGGACATTTTGGGCATTGTGAAGGTTTTACAATCTATGAAGTAAGCGATAATAGAATCTCAAGCAAGGAATTTACTCCAAACCCAGGTCATAGACCAGGATATCTTCCAGTGTTTTTAAAAGAAAGGGATATAGATGTGATAATATCAGGGGGTATGGGGGAAACAGCACAACAATTATTTAATGAAAATGGAATAGAAGTAATAGTTGGTGCCCAAGGACTTTGTGATGATATGGTTCAAAAATATATTAATGGAGAACTTAAGTCAACAGGAAGTATCTGTAGAGAGCACCAACATGAGGGTCATTGCAATGATTAGTTAAAAAGCCTCTCCATTTACATTTGAAATGCTACGAATGTGATAATATAATAGATATAAGCAGTAGTGGGTTAAGTATAGAATACTTAAGGCTGAATAAATTAATTGAAGAAAAAAACGATGTTGAGATTTTCAATATTGATATCATGTTTGTAGGTTTATGTAGACAATGTAAGGAGGAGAAAAATGGCGAGACCGACAAGGTTTAGAAGAGTAGAGTTTCTTCCAGAGGAAACTTTCTTTGTACCCTGGGGAAAACCAAAATGTGAAATACAAGAAGTAGCACTAAATATAGAAGAGTTAGAAGCAATGAGACTTAAGGACATAGAAAAGCTAACACAGGAAGAATGTGCTGAAAGAATGCATATTTCAAGGCAAACCTTTCAAAATATTATAGATAGTGCTAGAGAAAAAGTTGCAGTGGCATTGACAGAAGGGAAAGCCATAAGAATAGGTGGGGGTTTTTATACCACAAAACACTGCAAATTTATATGCATGGATTGTAATACTGTCTATCAAATCAATTTTGAAAGAGATAAAGCCAATTGCCCTAACTGTGGCTCCAAGGACGTTATTTGTAGCAAAAAAACTAAAGCATGTAGAAGATGGTGTAGAGAAGAAGCAAGAGAATAGATTGCCAATATATATTTAATACCTATATTGAAGCAAGATTTAAGGGAACTTTTCTAATCTTGCTTTTCTTTTTTAAAAATTTGCTGACTAACAGGCGAATTATTGACATGTTAGGTGTTTGGGAATAATATGATAGTATAGGATATATTACATATTTTTATATAGTTCCTAATAAAAGCTAACAGGAGGTGAAAACATGGATAACAATAATAATGTTACAAACAAGGGAAAAAGCTCATTAGGGATGGAGGAAAACATAGCCGCTTTATTGAGCTACGTTTTGGGATTTATTACAGGAATTATTTTTTACGTATTAGAGAAGGAAAGCAAGTTTGTAAAGTTCCATGCTATGCAGTCAATTATTTATAGTGTTGCACTTATGATACTAACATTTATACTTGGCTTAATACCAATCATTGGATGGATTTTATCGCTATTTATACCACCACTGAGCTTGATTTTATGGATAGTATTGCTAGTCAAATCATACAAATATGAATATTTTAAGCTCCCGGTAATTGGAGATATAGCTGAAAAGCAAGTAAAATAATTGATAATTATACTATTGGGATTAAATTAAAAAATGAGCGTATTATTAACGCTCATTTTTTGATTTAGCTATTTAGCTGGTCAATTTTTGCTGCCAAAATAAAGTCATTTTCATGAAGACCACCAATTTTATGAGTCCATAGTTTTAGGATAACCTTCCCCCATGACAGGTAAATGTCTGGATGATGACCTTCTACTTCAGCTAATTCTCCTACTTGAATAGTGAAATTCAAAGCTTCCTTAAAATTTCTGAACTTGTAGGCTTTTTCTAATCTTTGATGGTCTATTATCTTCCATCCTTTATTTAAGGATTTATACAAGTCATCTATTTCACTTTCTTTTAAAGGTTCTGCTCCAATGCTGCAAGGAATACATTTTTTTGCTAGTAAATCGTTCATAAAAACTCATCCTCCTTCTTTTATAGTCATATATATTATGTATACCACAAATTTAAAAGGTATAACTTATCCACAAAAAGTTAATAATTATAACAACTATTTTGTGGGAAAGGGGTATAACTGTGGATAATTTAAAAAATAAGGAGGTAAGGACTGCAGAATTGAATAAGAATATAAGTCAATTTCTAACTAAATTGAAGAATAGTTTTGTAGCAAACGAGTTTAATGAGGATGAAAAATTCTTAGAACAATTAAATCAAGCTCATGAAGAATGGTACAATGCAGAACTTTACTTTCAAAGCGTAACAGAACCTGATTTAATTGACTATGCAATATACAAAATGGAGGCTTCAAGAACAAAATACATTTATTTATTAAAGCAAGCAAGGGAAAAGGGAATTAAAGCTGAAAATGTAAGCAATAGCTTGTAATATTTGTCCTTAAAAGCCTATATATTAGGTAGTATAGAACCATAATATCTAATATAGAGGTGATAACTATGGGCTTAGATATAGAGTTAGGAGTTATAGTTGCTTATGCAGCAGGACTAATACTTTTGTACTTTGTTGGGTGGATTCTTATTATTCCCTTAAAATACCTAGTGAAATTAATAATAAACGGTATAATGGGCGGAGTTTTGCTATTTTTAATCAACTTATTAGGAGGATTTGTAGGCTTATACATAGCTATTAATCCATTAACTGCTGTTATAGTAGGCTTTTTAGGCGTGCCTGGAGTTGTGTTGCTAATTGTCCTGCAATATATATTATAAGAAAAGCTTTTTACTATAAATAAATAGAAAATTTGAAATTTCATTAATTTTCTGGTTTAATATATATAAGGACAAAAAAACCAAGGGAGGAATATTAATGAATGATCTTAAATTAAAAGCTGAAGTAAGAAACGGAGCAGGGAAGAGAGAAAGTACTAAGCTAAGAAATTCAGGATATGTTCCAGGAGTAGTATATGCACAGGGAGAAGAAACTAAATCAATTAAATTAGAAAACAGGATGTTAAACAGAGTCCTTAACAAATACGGAAGTACTGGAACAGTTGAACTTGAAATAGCAGGAGAATTAGTTCCTGTATTAATAAAAGAAGTTCAAAGAGATCCAATAAAGGAAACTGTACTTCATGCAGATTTTCAGAAGCTGTCAGCGGATAGAAAGGTTAGACTTCGTATACCAGTAGCTATTCAAGGAAGAGAATTTTGTGAGACAAGGACATCAGGAGTTGTAGAACAGCAATTAATGGAAATAGAACTACAATGTCTACCTAAATTCATTCCTCAATACGTTACGGTAGATGTCACTAATCTTGAATTTGGAGACGTAATAAAAGTTTCAGACCTTGATATTGCAAAAGATGAGAACTATGAAATATTCTCGGAATTAGATGAAATAGTAGTGTCCTTAACAGCGAGCAGCAAGCATGAAGAAGTTGAGGAAAAAGAAGTTCCTATTTATGAAAGTGATAAAAGTATATTAGACAAGTAGAAGATAATGTAAAACCCAGGATAAAAAATCTATCCTGGGTTTTTTCGACCTAATTTATGATGTGAGCCTCTGAACCTTATTTCATTACTTTCAAATTAGATCTTTTTGATGTTTTTCTAGCATCAGCTGGTACAGTCTCCATATCTGCAGATGTTTTGTCAGCAGGGATCCTAATACTGTTAATAGTATTGACAATAACGTATACATGGAATGCAAAAATAGGAACTAGTAGTACAACTAATATGAAGACTTTCATACTATCATCTCCATGACAAAATTTTACAACAAGTAGCAAAAGATGCAGATTAACTTCCTATTCTTACATTATATCAATATAAAGTACTTTACACAACACATTAGCAATTCATGATTATTCAAATATTTCCGACAATCTAATATACAAATCCATACCCAAAAATTCTTTACAGTTATTTATTATAGTATTTTCTAATTTAGCCTGCCCAAAGGCTTTACAAAGATATATAGAAGTCTTAAGAGATTCTATATATGCTTCTTTGTTTAACCTATACTCAGCAACTCCTTTGCCATAATATAAAAGAGGTAAGCCATTTAAGTTTCTATTCTCTCGGCAAGACTTGATACCTAAATCAAAATATTTTAGAGCCATAGTAAAATCTTTATTCCTTATATAAGCACCTGCTAAATTATGACACAGTTTATGATATATTTCCTCATCAGGATCCACTGAATTTATACAGAATTCAATTACTTCTAGATATTTTTCTTTATTATTTAGTCTATTTAATATAAAAGCTATATTCATTAATATCCTTATTTCCATAGAAGAGTATACAAATGAATCATATGTTTTAAGAGCAAAGAGAGGAGTAGTTATTTTAATAGCATTTATTAGCGTTTTAAGAGATTTATCATTATCTGAATTTTCATATAGTATGATAGCTTTGTTAAATAGGACTAATTGTTTAATGAGCATTTTATAATATGGATTATTAGTAGAAGTTAATAAATTTTCTAAGCTTTTCAACTCGAGATGTAAGGTATAAAATTCACCCTTATCAAGCTTTGTCTCTAATACATTTTTAATTTCATAAAAAGTAGAAAAGTCATCTAATCTATATTTAAGAAGTAATTCAGATAAATCTTGTTTGAAAATAGGAGACAAAATTTCCAGGGTATCTAATCTAGGAACAACTTTACCTTTTTCGATTCTCCGAATGGTTACAGGGTCTATGCCTGTTAATTCACAGATCCGATTTTTGGTAAGACATAAATTCTGTCTTATTTGCATCATTTTTTTCCCAAATAAATCTAGATTATAAGCCAAGAGGGCACCTCCTATATACAAATTTTTCATGGTTATAAATGGTAAGTTAATAAAAGAGACATAAAAGTCGGTTGGAAAAAGCTACCATATTATATATTATAAAGTTAAGAATCAATAAAGTAAAGGAGAGGTAGTGAAAATGAAAAAAGGTTAACATTAGTTATTATGTTACTTACAATGGTTTCAATATTGACATTATATTGTGGACAACCTGCTAAGTATATAGTAGAAAAAGATGAAGTAATTGAATGGCACACTTTATAGTGGTGAAGAGTTAATATAGTCTAGAAATAATGCAGAGTTTATGTGATAGAAAAGAAATTAATCAAAAGGTATCATTAATTATAATTTAAGAAGCAGAATAACTTGAATGTTAAAACGCATATTGTTGTGTTTGGATAACGCAAAAAAAGACGTAGTAGACTAAGCCTAATAGAATAGTGTAATAAGACTATATAACTATGTATTCTACTTAATCTAGCATACATAGAAGGCTAAGTTTAAGATGCATTATCCTTTTGTTATCAGGAGGGAGCCGCTTGAATATAAGTGTGAAAAATCTCAGTAAGTCATACATAAAAAACAATAGAGAAATACAAGTAATTAAGGACTTCACATATTTCTTTAATTCTGGAAATATGTATCTTTTGAATGGAGAATCTGGAATCGGCAAGACCACTTTGCTTACTTTGCTTGGTCTTCTTCAAAAGGAAGATAAGGGAGAGATTTTATTTGATGGCAAAATAGTAAATAACCTTAGTAATGATAAGAAGTGTTCAATTCGAAGGAAACATATAGGTATTGTTTTTCAGGACTTATTTTGTTTGTGTCTATTAAAACTCTGGCAATTAGTGGGGAATTAATTAGCCAAACTGTTTTACCAGATGTCATATTTACTGGAAGTGTGTACCATCCGGAAGATGGAAGTTATCCTTTTAAGGTATACAATGGAATAGAAGGATTTAGCCAAAAAGTTAGAGAGATAGCAGGTAGTGATATGAGAACCTATGGTGTGGTATGTAGAAGCATATATAACTATTATGATGAGCTTACAAAAGTAGGTTTTGGAGGAAGAGTGTATGGTGTGGATAATGACTTTTTTAATCAAGAACTTAAGGGATATTTAAAGGAAGGAAGATTCCCAGAAGAGGGTAAACTTGAAGCAGTAGTAGGAAGCTATTTTGCTAAAAGGTTTAATATTAGTCTAGGGGACAAGATACCTCAGACAATAACATTGAATGAGACTTGGACTGAAGATGATTTAAATAAATATATTCTCGTTAGTAAGTCTTGTGATATTGTACCAGTTAATAAGCTATCTAATGAAAGGTCTGACAAAAAAATTGGAATTCTTAAGGCTATTGGTATATCTGACATATATATCACAAAAACATTTATCGGAGGAATGAGTCTTATAATCTTCATATCAGTAGCAGTTGGATTGTTGTTGGCTTATTTTATATCAAATACGGTAAATAATTATGTATCTAATTTCTACGGCTTCAGAATAGAGGAATATATGTTAAACAGTGCTGTATATATAGTTGTAGGTTTACAAACTGTTTTGTTCTTATCAGTTTCATACTTATTGATATTCTTAAAGGGAATGAAAATCTCACCGAAAGATGCTATGCTCAAAGCTTGATTTAAATTGTATGATATTCCGCTTAAAAAATTATTGCTTCTATCTAAGACGGAATTATCATAAAGAAACACAATAGGTAGTTGCAGAATGTAATTTTGAAATTATCCACAGAAAACAGGTAATTAAATGCCTTTTAAATAATCTAAGCCTTAGGAGATTCACAAAAAAGGCACGAAAAAACAAAGGTCCAATAAAGCCTTTTAAAATTAATTATTTAGTTTATCTGATTGAGCTTAAGCAATTAAAGATTTAATAGCAAGAGGAGTTTCGTAATTTTTAGTTTTAAACATAAGTATAAAAGCCACTAATTGAGAAATACAAGCAAGTAAAATATCGGATTTTAAAGATACTGTGTTTCTAACTTTACTTTGAACTAGTGCAAGGGTTATCACAATCTAGAATGTAAGTAGTTTTGCCATTAATCTTGTTTTTTTTAGCTTTAGGGCAGATATATTTTATCTTGTCAGCACGGCCATTTTGCCGAGTGATACCATCATAGACCATTGGCAATAAAAAAGTTAGAAATTTATTACATGCCTTTTACTTAAAAGTAAGTTGGATAGACTTGATTAATCCAACTTACATATACAACCCCTATGGTATAGTTAGTCACTGTGTACAGCAAAACCTACTACTCTTCTATTTTTTCAATCTCAATGATGACCATTTGCTCATACTCATTCAGATAATAAGAGAATTTCACTTTCTGGTTCATTTCTATTTTAGCTGCGATTTCTTTTACTTCTTCTGAAAGTCTAAATGGCGTAGCCTCATCATCTACTATTATTTCACAGGAATTGCTGTCAGCAAGACCAACAAATGTTCCTGTTCCTTCAAAAGTATCTATTTGACTTTCGTCCTTTGAATTATCTTCTGATATCGTATTTATAAATTCTCCAAGAACCACCTTTCTTGAATCCTTAGAAATTTTTATTAAAGTGCTTGGATAAGTTAGTGCTTGAGTAACTATTTCATCAGCCTTTGGAGCATTTACCTTAGCATTGACTAAGATAGAATCTTCCTTTCCAACTACTGAGGTTATTTCTACAGAATATCCACCAGTAGGCTTTTCACCAGCTCCTACTAAAATATATTTGTGGTTCTTAAAGTCAAAAGAAAAAATCCCCTCTCTATTATTATTCTCATTGTACCACTCTTCCAGACTGCTATCAGTTAATGCATCTGTACCTATTACTTCAAAGTCTATATCTCCCATAATAGCGGACTTTTTTTCAGTTGAACATGCAGTAAACAATGATAAACTAAAAATTATTATTAACACTAAGCTTATTATTTTTTTCATATTCATTGTTACCTCCTTAAAAATTATTTTGTATATTAGACGTAAGTTTATTATAATAGTTCCACAGAAAAAATGAAAGAAAAGTAAACTAAGAATACTGAAATAATAGTTCAACCCCTAAAGTATAAAAATGAGAACAATGGTCATGCAATAGGAATAGAATATAATATAGAGGCAATAATTAAGATAACTGATTTAAGGAGTTGATCTTGTGAAGCCTATTTGCCAGATATGCAATGGTACAGAAAATAATGGAATAAATTTATTAGGTCTACAATTATGTAAAGATTGTTTAGATGCAATATCAAAAACAGAGATTGGAGATATAAAATACGAATACTATAAATCTGTAATTAAGAAAATTTGGCTTGATTACATAATTGAATGCTGTTAAAACAAAAGGTATAGAGGAAGCTCTATATCTTTTTAATTTTATATATCATATAAATAAAAATAAAGGAATTAGCCATCCTTAGTAGAAATAATATATGAGGATAAAAATATTATTCCTATATAGAAATTTAACTGAATATTATATATACAAACAATAAGTTTTTAATTTGGGCTGAAAATAATATACAAATATTAGTTTATTTAGATTATAATAGAGGAAAGATAAATATCCTATACAAGCAGAAGGCATCAAGTAGGAGCAGGACGAAAGGATGATCATAAGATGAGAGGACTATTCATAACTTTAGAAGGGCCAGATGGTTCAGGTAAAAGTACAATAGCTAGATTTTTAGCAGAATATTTAAGAGATAAGGGCTATGATGTAATGACTACTAGAGAGCCTGGAGGAACGAAAATAAGCGAGGATATAAGAGATATAATACTTGACAATAAAAATACTAATATGTCATATGTAACAGAGGCTTTGTTATATGCTGCTTCGAGAGCACAGCATGTTTCTCAGAAGATACGACCAGCACTAGATGAAGGAAAAGTAATAATTTGTGAAAGATTCGTTCTTTCAAGTCTTGTATATCAAGGTATTGGCAGGGGACTTGGCATTGAAAAGGTGAAGGAGATAAATGACTTTGCAATTCAAGGAGTAGAGCCTGACCTAATCCTTTTCTTTGATATACCGCCAGAAATAGCAATTAAAAGAAAAACTAAAAGAAATCAAGGAGATAGGTTAGAAAGGGAAAAAATAGACTTTCATAAGAAGGTTTATGAGGGCTATTTGAGTTTGATGGAGTTTTACGAGGGTAAAATTACAAAAATAGATGCAACTAAGACTAAAAATGATTCTTTTCAACAGGTTAAGCTGGCTTTAGATAACTTACTAGAAAAATCAAAGGAGGAATAGTCATGAAACTTGTTATTGCTATAATTCAAGATGAGGATACGGCTAATTTAGTATCCATGTTAACTGAAGAAGGATTTAGAGTAACCAAACTAGCCTCCACAGGAGGATTCCTAAAATCTGGGAACACAACTTTACTAATAGGAGTAGATGATGATAAAGTGGAGGCATTAGTAAAGGTTATAGAGAAGGTATGTAGACCAAGAGAAGTCACAACCTCTGTAGCCCCAATGCCATTAGTAGAAGAGGCTTACATGCCATATCCTTATAACATAAAAATAGGAGGAGCTACAATATTTGTTTTAGATGTTGATAGATATGAGAGGATATAGGAGGATATAATGAAATATATGCTATTTCATTATATTCTAGTGTGTTTGTGAAAATGAAAGGAGGGTAAAACATGAAACTCGTTATAGCCATTGTTCAAGATGAAGATGCTCCTAGGCTAGTAGATAAATTAATGAAAACCGGATATAGTGTTACTAAGCTTGCTTCTACAGGAGGCTTCCTAAGATCAGGAAACACAACCATACTAACAGGAGTGAAAAAAGAGGAAGTGGATAATGTAATTAAGATAATTGAAGAGCTATGTCGTTCAAGAAAGATGATTACTACTCCTCCACCACCTGTTGCATGGTCATCTGGAATATACATGGCTTATCCAGTGGAGGTTCAAGTAGGGGGAGCCACAATATTTGTAGTAGATATAAGTAGATTTGAAAAAATATAGGAGAGGTTACCTATGAAGATAAATGATGTTATGAATAAATCGGCCCAAGCCATTGATTTACCAAATCCACAAGAAGCTAAAAAAAGGGATATACAACGGTCAAGATTTACTGAAGAGCTGAAAAGAGCTGATGAGTTAACAGTAAAAGAGAGACTTGAAAAACTTCTTGAGAAAATAGATATGCAAGCAGATAGGCTAGCAAAGAATGTTACAATAAAAGAAGTATTAGCATATAAAGCTCTGATTTCTGAATTCTTAAAGGAATCTGTAGATTCAATGGTTAAATTTAAAAAGAGCAATTTTTTGGATAGTAGAGGAAGACATAGAGTTTATGGTATTATTAAAAGAGTTGACGAAGAATTAGAAGGACTTACAAAGGACGTATTATCTAAAGAAAAAGATAACATAAAGATACTAAAAAGACTAGATGATATACGAGGACTCATATTAGACGTATACATGTAAGAGAGGGTTTAATATGGACTTTAATGAAATAATAGGGCATGAAAATATTATTGAAAGCCTAAAAAATGCAATAAGGAATGACTCAGTTTCGCATAGCTATCTCTTTGAAGGACCTAAATCTATTGGCAAAGAAAAGTTAGCTAAAGTCTTTGCCAAAACATTATTATGTCAAAGAGGTGGAGATAATCCATGTAACACATGCCCATCCTGTATGAAAATCGAATCAGGAAACCATCCTGATTTTTATATGGAATACCCAGATAAAGATTCATTTAAGAAGGAGCAAATAGATGAATTGCAGAGGACTATTAGAAAGCTGCCCCTAGAGTCAAATAGAAAAGTCTATATATTAGATGATGTAAACAAAATGACTCAACAAGCACAAAATAGCTTTTTGAAAACCTTAGAAGAACCACCAGCTTATGTAATTATTATACTATTAGCTACTAATGGTTATAGTTTACTTCCTACCATAGTTTCAAGATGTCAAATAGTAAAGTTCACTCCTATAGAGAGGCAAAAAATTGAAAAGGCATTAATCAAAAACTACAATAGGTCAGAAGATCAAGCAAGGTTTATAGCTGTGTTTTCAAATGGTATAATAGGAAGAGCTATAGAATTGTCAAGCTCAGATGAGTTTAAAATGCTTAGAGATGAGACGATAGAAAAGATAGACATAGTTATAAATGGAGATAAATTAAAGGTTTTTTCTGTTAGTGATTTTTTTGAACATAATAAAGACATTATAGACGAAATCTTGGATATAATCTTATTATGGAGCAGGGATTTATTGATATATAAAGAAACAGGGAATGTAGATATTCTTATCAATAAAGATAAGGTGGATTTGATTTTAAACCAATGCAAGAAATTATCAAAGCCTAAAATAATGGATATACTAGATGTAGTGAGAAGGACTAAAGAGGACATCCACTCCAATGTAAACTTTCAGCTTGCAATTGAAGTAATGCTTTTAAATATACAGGAGGTATAGATTATGGTAACAGTCGTAGGAGTAAGATTTAAAAAGGCCGGGAAAATATATTACTTTGATCCAGATAATATAGATATAAAAAAAGATGATTTTGTTATAGTAGAGACTGCAAGAGGAATAGAGTTTGGCCAAGCTGTAGTAGGAATTAAGGAAATAAAAGAAGAAGAAATAGTCCCTCCTCTTAAAAGGGTATTAAGAGTGGCAACAGAGGAGGATATTGCGTTAAATCAGGAGAATATCCAAAAGGAGAAGGAAGCATTTGAAACCTGCCTTAAAAAAATAGAAGAGCATGGTTTGGATATGAAGCTAATAGATGTAGAATATACCTTTGATAACAATAAGGTCATATTTTATTTTACAGCTGATGGAAGAGTTGATTTTAGGGAGTTAGTTAAGGATTTAGCAGCCATATTTAAGACGAGAATAGAGCTTAGACAAATAGGAGTTAGAGACGAATCAAAGATGATAGGTGGTCTAGGACCATGTGGGCGTACTCTTTGTTGTTCAACCTTCCTAGGTGAATTTGCTCCAGTATCTATTAAGATGGCTAAAGAGCAAAGTCTATCACTGAACCCAACTAAAATATCAGGTATATGTGGCAGACTAATGTGCTGCTTAAAATATGAGCATGAAATGTATGAAAAGATATTAGAAAAACTTCCAAGCATTGGTTCAGTAGTAATGACCCCAAATGGAAAGGGTATAGTAGTAGAGACTAATACACTACTAGAAATTGTAAAAGTAAAAGTTAAACTCCCAGACGACACAGAAGATATAATTCCTTTTGTAATCGATGAAATTAAAGAAGTAGAAAAGCCAGCAGCTCCTGTAGATGAAAATATACATATAGATGTTGAAGATATAGAAGATTTAAAGAAACTAGAGGAGTTAATGAAAGACGAATAGACTTTGTTAAATATTTTAAAAATACTTTAATATTTATCGAATAAGTGGTACAATATTAACGAATGAGCGTAAAGTCCTTTTCTAAGGAGGTGAACTCTATGTCATATAAAATTACAGATGCATGTATTAGCTGTGGAGCATGTGAACCAGAGTGCCCTGTGAATGCTATTAGCGCAGGAGACGATAAATACGTTATAGATGCAGAAACTTGCATTGACTGTGGAGCATGTGCAAATGTATGCCCAGTAGATGCACCTATACCAGAATAATAAATACTTACTAAATGAAAAAGACCTGAAAGGGTCTTTTTTGTTTATATTTAGTTTCTAATGTTATGAGAGATTCTTTTATTTAAATGGTATAATACTATTATGATACTTACTAATATAGATTCTTCATCTGTGATTAGAATGACAAAGAACTTGTTATTTTGAACTAAAGTTGAAGAATCTCTCTTTTAAGATATTGATGAGGAGAGATTTTATGCAAGTTGAGTTAAAAGATAATGAAAGAATAGACGAACTTCAATGTAAGGGACTTAAGATAATACAAAATACCGAAGGTTTTTGTTTTGGAATGGATGCAGTACTTTTATCAAATTACTGTGATATGAAAAAAGGTTCAGAAGTAGTAGATTTAGGTACAGGTACTGGAATAATACCACTTCTAGTGTGGGCAAAAAATAATGTAAAAAAAATATACGGAATAGAGATACAAGAAGAAGTTGCAGAAATGGCTACGAGAACCATGAAAATGAATGGTATTGAGGAACATATAAAAATCATTAATGCAAATCTTATCCAAGCTCCAGAAATATTAGGGGTGAATAAGTTTGACTCTGTAACCTCAAATCCACCTTATATGCTACAAGGTGGTGGCTTAATAAACCCTGAGGATAAAAAAGCCATATCAAGACACGAGATTACTTGTACATTAGAAGATATTATAAGGACAGCTAGTAGACTTTTAAAACATAATGGAAGTTTCTTTATGGTACATAGGCCACATAGAATAGTAGATATCTTTTGTTTGCTTAGACAATACAAGCTAGAGCCTAAGAAGATTAGATTTGTACATCCAAAGGTTGGTGAAAAGCCAAATCTAGTACTAATAAAGAGCGTCAAAGCATCGAAACCAGAGCTTAAATTTGAGCCGCCCTTATATGTATACAATGATGAATTAACATATACTGAGGAAATATACAAGATATACGGCATGGAAGTGAGGTGAATGACTATTGGAGAGTCAGGGAAAATTGTATGTGTGTCCAACACCTATAGGAAATTTAGAAGATATTACATTAAGAGTATTAAGGGTCTTAGGAGAAGTGGATTTAATAGCTGCAGAGGATACTAGGCATACAATTAAACTATTGAATCACTTTAATATAAAAAAGCCTCTTACCAGCTATCATGAGCATAATAAGAGGGAAAAAGGGAAAGTCCTTATTCAAAAATTATTAAATGGCGAAAGCATAGCATTAGTATCAGATGCAGGAATGCCTGGGATTTCAGATCCAGGAGAGGATTTAATAAGGCTAGCTATAGAAAATGGAGTTGAGGTCACAGCTTTACCAGGACCCACTGCATCAGTTTTAGCATTAGTACTTTCTGGATTGCCTACAGGGAAATTTGTATTCGAAGGGTTCTTGCCATCTAACAAAAAAGACAGAAGAGATACACTGCAAAACATTAAGAATGAAGAGAGAACAATTATACTATACGAGTCTCCATATAGAGTAAAGGCATTGCTTCAAGATATGTTAGAAATATTTGGAGAAAGAAATATTGCAGTATGTAGAGAACTTACAAAAAAATATGAAGAGGTTTTCAGAGGAAGTATAGAAGAGTCTATAGAAAAATTTACACAGGATGAGCCAAAAGGAGAGTTTATAATAATAGTTAAAGGTGCTGATAAGGCAGAAGATAAGCCTCAAGTTGAAGAACTAGAAGGATTATCTATAAAGGAGCATCTGCTTAAATACATAAATGAAGGCATGTCTAAAAAGGATGCAGTAAAAAGAGTATCAGAAGAGAGAAGCTTACCCAAGAATGAAGTATATAAAGAGAGTATCGAAATATAATTTGCACAGTAGTTTCAGATAAAATCATTCATGAAATAAGATAGGTAATTTAGGTCATAAATAAAAGAGATTCTATAAAAATAGAATCTCTTTCATTGTCATAAGTAAATATTTGAGTTATTTATTTAGTTCTGATAGACACTCAGGACAAATATTTTTGCCTTTGAAAATAGTGATATCCTTAGCTTGTCCACAGAATATACAAGCTGGGGCATACTTCTTAAGTATGATTTGCTCACCATCTACGTAAATTTCTAGAGAGTCTCTTTCAGCTATGTCAAGAGTCCTTCTTAATTCTATAGGAATAACTACTCTGCCAAGCTCATCTACTTTTCTTACAATACCTGTTGACTTCATTTTACAACCTCCTTTATTATACGTCAAAAATCGACTAATTATTACAACAAAAATTGTACCATATATTCCAATTAAAGTCAACTTATTTAATAGAAAATAATTTTTTAACATTTTTGCTTGTTGAAGTAGCTATTTCATCAAAAGGAATGCCTCTTAACTCTGCAATCATAGCAGCTACATATCGTACATTTAGGGGTTCATTTCTCTTTCCTCTTTTTGGTTCAGGCGACAAATATGGTGAATCAGTTTCTATTAGCATCCTATCTAGAGGTATGTTTTTGGCAACCTCCTTTGAAACACGTGAGTTTTTGAAAGTCACTGGTCCAGCAAGAGATATATAGAATCCCATCTTTAAATATTCTCTTGCCATTTCAAGGCTTCCAGAATAACAGTGAAGTACTCCCCTAAGATTACCATCAGCTTCATTCTTCAAAATATTATACATATCCTGACTAGCTTCTCTTTCATGGATTATTATAGGAAGCTGAAGCTTTTTAGCAAGACGTATTTGTTCTACAAACCATTTTCGCTGGATATCTCTAGGAGAATTATCATAGTGATAATCTAAGCCTATTTCCCCAATTGCTACTACCTTTTCATTGTTAGCAAGGGAGGATAGCAGCTGTATAGTTGTGTCATCCATAGTTTTTGCATCATGTGGATGGACACCTACAGCTGCGTATATATTATTATATTTTTTAGCCAAAGATACTGCCTTTACAGATGATGCCACATCTGCTCCAGGATTAATTACAAGTTCAATGCCTTGATTAGTTAGGTCTTTAATTATTTCATCTCTATCCTTGTCAAATCTTTCATCATCTAAATGTGCATGACTATCAATTAGCATTTTATATCCTCCTTACTTAACTTTAGCTCCACTTCCGATATCATCCATTGTAGTGACTAGAGTGAGCTTTTTACCCTTATCAGCAGCTAGTATCATTCCGTGTGACTCTATGCCTCTAAGCTTAATTGGCTTAAGATTATATACTAATACTACGTTTTTACCAATTAGATCTTCAGGGTTGTAGTACTTAGCTATGCCTGACACTACCTGTCTTTTTTCATTTCCAACCTCAAGCTGTAAAACTAACAATTTATCTGCATCAGGATGTTTTTCGGCTTCAACTACCTTTGCTATTCTTAAGTCTACTTTATCCACATCATCTATAGTAATAAGGCTTTCATCTTCTGCTTCTTCATTAGAACTTTGTTCGTCATTATTTGCTTTACCATATCTTTTAGCAATGAACAGTTCATTAGCTTCATTAACCTTTATAAGTTCTTGTTTTACATCAAGTCTTGGGAACATTGGAGATTCTTTTCTAACTTTAAGCCCTGTAGGAAGCTTACCCCACACTGAAATATCACTCCATGATGTACCTTGACCATGATCTATGCCAAGCTGTCTCCATATACTGTCTGATGTTTTTTCCATAAAAGGTCTAATTAGAACAGATACTATTCTAAGTGAATCTGCTAGATTATATAAAACAGTATTTAGTCTATTCTTCTTGTCATCTTCCTTAGCTAATATCCAAGGAGTAGTTTCATCAACATATTTATTTGCTCTACTTATTAGCTTCCATATTTCCTCTAAAGCATTTCCAAAGCTTAGATTATCCATGTGCTTTTCAACTCTACTAGCAGTAGAAGTTGCTAAGGATATTAGACTGTTATCTACATCTTCTTTTACTTTACCTTCAGGAATTATTCCACCATTGTATTTATCAATCATGGCCACTGTTCTGCTTACAAGGTTTCCTAAATCATTGGCAAGGTCTGAATTAATTCTATTTAAGAACTTTTCTTTAGTAAAGGAACCATCTTGCCCAAATGAAAACTCTCTTAATAAGAAGTATTTCAATGCATCTACCCCATAAAGCTCTATTAGCGGTTCAGCATAGACTACATTTCCCTTTGATTTTGATATTTTGTCATTATCAAATAGTATCCAACCATGGCCAAATACCTTCTTTGGAAGCTCAATATCTAATGCCATTAAAATCGCAGGCCATATTATAGCGTGGAATCTGACGATTTCCTTACCTACAAGATGTATGTCTGCTGGCCAGTACTTTTTATATTCTTCATCATTGTCTGTAAGGTATCCTAAAGCAGTTATATAGTTGCTTAGTGCATCTATCCAAACATATATGACGTGTTTTTCATCAAAAGGAACTTTGATTCCCCAGTCAAATGTAGACCTTGATACACATAAATCTTCAAGACCAGGCTTTAAGAAGTTATTTAACATTTCATTTCTTCTAGATTCAGGTTGTAGGAAATCTGGGTTTTCCTCATAAAGCTTTAGAAGTCTATCCTGATATTTAGATAATCTAAAGAAGTAAGCTTCTTCCTTTGCTAGCTTTACCTCCCTATTACAGTCTGGACATTTTCCATCTACAAGTTGGCTTTCTGTCCAGAATGATTCACATGGAGTACAGTAGTGTCCTTCGTATTCACTTTTGTAAATATCTCCTGTGTCATAAAGCTTTTGAAATATTTTTTGTACAATTTCTTTATGATCCTTATCAGTAGTCCTTATAAACCTATCATAAGTAATATCTAGAGTTTTCCATAGTTCTTTAATGTTTTTCACTATTCCATCTAGATATTCTTTTGGAGCAACACCCTTTTCATGCGCTACTGTTTGAATCTTTTGACCATGCTCATCAGTACCTGTTAAGAACTTTACATCATATCCAAGTATTCTCTTAAATCTTGCAATTGTATCTGCAGCTACAGTGCAGTAGGTATGACCTATATGAAGATTATCGCTTGGATAATAAATAGGCGTAGTCACATAAAATGTTTTTTTCATTATAGAACCTCCTTATAAATTAATAATAATTGCAAATGGGTTTATATACTTTTATTATTAGTATTACATTAAAAATTGTTAAACACTACCAATTCTCCATTTTCAAACTTCAATTTCAATTCTTCTTTAGCTCCTTCCCTATCATTCAGGATGACAAGCTTGCTAATTTTCAATTGCCATTTTTAATTTTCATTAAAATATAAAAAGCCTTCATCCCTATATTATAGAGACGAAGGCATATTCCTCGTGTTACCACTCTAATTTATCTAAGCCTCACGACTTAGAACTCAGTAAGTTACTTTCATAACCTTGTAATTATAACGGAAACAAATCCGATATAGCCTACTTGAACTTTCAGCTACATAACTCAGGGGCCATGTTCAGCTTAACATCTAACGCTAGCTTTCACCTAACCTAGCTCTCTTTCAGATAGACATAGAAGCCTACTCTTCCCTTCATTGCCTTTCAATATTATTATTTATTATATTATTATCAAAAACTATACACAATATGCTTAAATTTGTCAAGCTGCTATTTATCATAAGCTAAATTATCATTAATATTACAAAAAATAACTATAAATTACATGGACAAATACTATTAAAGATTAGGTATGTTTTCTTATCCTATCCTAGTTTACTTTATTTTTATAATCAATACTTTAACTTGCCTTTCTTTTTATATTTTCATATAAGTTTATAAAAATATTTGCGGGGAATAATTTTTCTTTGAATAAAATAATCATAGCTAGAGTGCCTTGAATGAATCCAATAATAAGGTATATTACATGTAAAAAAATAACTTGTTGAAGCATAATACATTGAACTACAATCCATATTACTAAGGCCCAGCCAAAAATATTGCTAATATAGCCTTGATATCTTGATTTAAAACGAAACATAAAGGCACTGAAGATATTACCAAGACCAATTATAGTAAATAAAATAATTCCTGGTATAAGAAAACTGGTAAATGGTGAATTTTTTAATGCTTCAATTGCGTTGATTCCAGCTGCATTATGGGGATTAAGAATTGCTAATAACCCTCCTAATAATGCCCCTATACCCACAAACAAATGAAGTATAATCGAAATGCTATTTATCTTTTTCAATCAAAGGCCTCCTTACTTTTTACAATACAATAAAACCTTCGTCTTTATTCTATGGAGACGAAGGTATATTCCTCGTGCTTCATCTAAGGCTCATGACTTAGAGCTCAGTAAGCTGCTCTCATAACCTTACAGTCTAACTTAAACAAATCCAGTTCAGCCTACTTTTTCCTTCAGTACTTGTTAATACCATTATTATATTAATAAAATCATACTAGCAATGCTTATAATTGTCAAGAAACTAATGCCTAATTTTAACGATTCAATTAGCCGAACACAATATTGCATATAAGTACAGATGCAATTATAGAAGCCAAATGAGATAACATAGCTGCAGGAAGTGTATGTCTAGAATTTTTAACTCCAACAACCCCAAAATACACAGCCATAGTATAGAATATTGTTTCAGCAGAGCCCATCATAGTAGAAGCAACTCTTCCAATAAAAGAGTCAGGTCCATATTCAGTTATTATCTCATTTACAACAGCAAGTGCTCCACTCCCAGAAATAGGTCTCATAAGTGCAAGAGGTATGACTTCCTTTGGAATACCAGCTAAGCTTGCAAAAGGGCTTAATATATTAACCAGTATATTCATAGCACCTGATTTCTTAAATATCCCTATGGCTACAAATATAGCTATTAAGTAAGGCATTATCCTTAGAGCTGATTGAAAGCCTTCTTTAGCACCTTCTACAAATGCATCATATAAGTTTATTCCTTTTATGTAACCATGAAGCAAAATTATACTCATTATTGCGGGTATAATAGCTATGGACAATATTTTTAAAATCTCTATCATGTAATCATTCCTTTTTCTCTAATATTTTTGCACTTAAGATACCTACAATAGTAGAAATTGTAGTAGCAACTAAGGATGTGCCTATAATTTCCGTGGGATTTAATGAGCCAGCATCTGCCCTAATTTTTATAACCGTAAGAGGGACTAATTGTACAGAGGACATATTGATTACTAAAAACATACACATAGCATTTGTAGCTCTTTTTTTGTCTCTATTTAAACTATTCATTTCTTCCATAGCTTTAAGCCCAATTGCAGTAGCAGAGTTTCCTGCACCAAACATATTTGTTACCATATTCATTACTATAGCACTCATAGCAGGGTGTCCCTTTGGTATATCAGGAAACAAAAACCTTGTTATAGGAGTGAGTAACTTACTAAAAGTTTTTATTAATCCAGATTTTTCAGCAATATTCATTAATCCTAGCCAAACTGCCATTATGCCAGTTAAGCCAATGGCGAACATAACAGCATCAGAAGCATCCTCTACAACAGCAATATTTATGACATCAACATTGCCTGTAGTTACTGCAGTTACAATGCCTATAATTATCAAAAAAAACCAGATACTATTTATCATTATGCAGTCTCCTTTTAAATTGTACTGAAATGAACTGTAAGAGTTATCTATGTTCACGGCATAATCAAATGTTTTATATTAAACTGAGAAGTCACTATATATAGATTATATGCTTGTAAAAAGCTCAGAATTACAATATCAGTCGAAATTAAAACAACTCTAAATTAATAAAACTATGTCGTATTTCCCGGGAAATCAAAACTAATTGTTGACTTTCGTATATTTCTATTGCATTTTTTCTAATACAAAAAATAAGACCAAGTGCAAGCACTTAGTCTTATTTTTATCTTTATCTTTATTGTCTAATGTAGTTTATTGATCCTCATCCATGTATACTTCATCATCCATTATTGGCATAATAGGATACATGGAATCTATTGCTTCCATTGCAGGATACATTGGATTATTTGGATACATGGGATTATTAGGCCCAATAGGACTTACAGGATGCATAGGGTTGTTAGGTCCAATAGGGCTTACAGGGTGCATAGGATTGTTAGGCCCAATAGGACTTACAGGATGCATAGGGTTGTTAGGCCCAATAGGACTTACAGGATGCATAGGGTTGTTAGGTCCAATAGGGCTTACAGGGTGCATAGGATTGTTAGGCCCAATAGGATTTACAGGATGCATAGGGTTGTTAGGCCCAATAGGACTTACAGGATGCATAGGGTTGTTAGGCCCAATAGGACTTACAGGGTACATAGGATTATTTGGAAGCATAGGGTTATCTGGCAAAGCAGGAAAAACTGGGTGCATTGGCTCCATGTAATCTTCTTCGCCTCTAACTATAGGTCTACCCATATTTGACATACACATCATCATGCATCTCATCATCATAGGGTTCATCATTGCACAATAGTCCATTGTAGGATACATAGGATACATTGGATATGTTGGATGTTTTGGCTTTTCATAATCAGGCTTTGGTGAAACTTCTTCAGGTTTTTTTGGCGGCGAATAGCGTTCTCTAGGTCTTCTAAACAAATCTGCTCAACTCCTTATTTATAATTAATTCACAAAGAAATATTTATTAGCTATTACTATTATATGAACCAAATTTTTAACCGTTACTTCTTTGTTTTATGAATAGTTAAAAGGAGATATAGAAATTGAGTTAAGAGAAACCTCATATGGGTAAAAGTGTATAAAACCGTAAAAAATAGTTAAAACTATAGCCAGTATAACAAGGCTAGATAATTTTTCTTACAAAAAATAAACTCTAAACGAGAGGAAAATGTTAATTATTTTGGAAAAATTGTTTATAAATTTGACAAATAATTATATTTAAAATAGAATATAAAAATGGTTTTCCATATAGCAGGGAAAAAAGTATATGTGTACCTGCAAAAACATATTATATTATATAAACTTTAGGAGGTTTCAAAATGGAACAGAAGAACAGGGGATATAGGCACCTAGCTGTTATGGCCATTATCCTGACTGGAATTACTGTATTCACACTAGCAATATACGATATTGTAACAAAGAAAGTTGATATTGTAGTTGATGGTAAAGAACTGTCAGTGAATACTAGTAAAAAAACTGTATCAGAAGTACTTAAAGAGAGAAACATATCGTTAGAGAAATGGGATGACATAAATATACCTTTAGATAGTACCTTAGAAGATGAGATGAAAATAGAAATAAAAAGAGCAGTACCAGTATCCATTAATTACGGAGGCAACATCATAGAGCTAAATACAACAAAAAAGACTGTAAAAGAGCTGCTAGACTCACTAGATTTAGACTATAAGCAAGATAAAATAGAACCTTCACTTAAAGATAAGATTATATCTGGTACAGAAATAAATATTGTAAGGGTAGACGAAAAAATAGAAACTATAAATGAATCAATACCATATGAAACAGTGACAAAAAGCAACACTGAATTAGACAAAGGAAAATCAATCACTGTACAGGATGGACAGGAAGGAATTAAGGAAATAAAGATTAAAAAGGTATATGAAAATGGAAGGCTTCAGGCTAAAGAAATTATTGAAGAAAAAATAGCCAAAGAACCAATTAGTAAAATCGTAGAAAAAGGAATAAAAGAAACTGGTTACACTATAGCTTCAAGGGGTACTTTTGCAGGAAAAAAAGAAATCATAATGATAGCTACAGCCTATGATTTGTCTTATGAAAGTACAGGAAAGAGACCAGGAGACAAATGGTATGGTCTTACTGCATCAGGAACTAAAGCAAGACCAGGTGTGGTAGCAGTAGACCCTAAGGTTATTCCTTTAGGTACCAAGCTTTACATTGAATCATTAGATGGCACACCTGACTATGGCCATGCAGTAGCAGAAGACACAGGAGGAGCTATAAAAGGAAATAAAATAGATCTTTTTATGGAAGATGCTAAAAAAGTAAAAGCGTTTGGTAGAAGAAAGGTTAAAGTTTATATTTTAGGAAAATAGAGCAGGCAACTGCTCTATTCTTATGTCCCAACCCGATTTTCCGAATGCTTTTTCGGAAAGTCGATGGTAGGTCAAACTAGGTGTGCATCAAATTTATGGAGGGTAGTAGAGCAAATAAATTTGTGATGGGAGACTACAGATCATGAGTGTATACTTCTATTACATTTCCGTAACGGAGAAGCACTTTTCCAATGATGAATATTTATAAATGCAAAAATAAAAGTTATAATATAGAGAGTATTTTTACAATGATTGTGAGGAGAAAAGATGATAAAAGAAATAATAGTAGTAGAGGGACGAGATGATATATCAGCAGTAAAAAAAGCAGTAGATGCAGAGTTAATAGCTACAGGTGGCTTTGGAATTACAGAGGAAACAATAAAACGAATACAAAAGGCTGCAGAAAGAAGAGGCGTCATAATATTTACAGATCCAGACTATGCAGGAGAAAAAATCAGAACCATCATATCTCAAAAAGTAAAAAACGCAAAACACGCATTCTTACCTAAGGATAAGGCAACAAAAGACGGAGATATAGGTATAGAAAATGCAAAACCGGAGGACATAATAGAAGCCTTATCTAAGGCAAGGGTAGAATCATCAGAGCCCACAAATGAATTTACAAAAGAGGATTTAATAGAAACAGGCCTTATAGGCTCTACAGATTCAAGTATAAAAAGAGATTTAGTAGGAAGAATGTTAGGAATAGGGTATTGCAACTCAAAGCAGTTTTTAAAGAGGCTCAACAACTATGGAATAACTAGAGAAGAGTTCGAAGAAAGTATTAGGAGGTTGTATGATGAAAGGAGAGAATAAGAGGCTTTATTCACCAGCTGTAGTAAAAGAAATCATTGAAAAACATAGTTTTAGATTTTCTAAAAGTCTAGGACAAAATTTCTTAATAGATGGAAATATAATCGATAGGATAATAGAAGGTGCAAATATAGAGCATGATGATGGAATAATCGAAGTTGGGCCAGGCATAGGAACCCTTACACAGAAATTATGTGAGAGTGCAGAAAGAGTAGTTGCCATAGAGTTAGACAACAATTTACTTCCTATTTTAGAAGAAACTTTGGGAAACTACAACAATATAGAGGTGGTACATGGAGATGTTCTAAAGGTTAATTTAAATCAGCTAATAAAAGAAAAGCTAGATGGTAAAAAGGTAAAGGTAGTTGCAAATCTCCCATACTATATAACTACACCTATAATAATGAAGCTATTAGAAGAGAAGCTTAATATAGACAAGATCGTAGTAATGGTTCAAAAAGAAGTTGCATTAAGAATGAAAGCTACGCCAGGAAACAAAGATTATGGGGCTTTATCCATAGCAGTACAATACTACTCTAAACCTGAAATAATAGTGGATGTTCCAAAAAATGTATTTATGCCAAGGCCAAATGTAGACTCGGCAGTTATAATGCTAGATGTATATGATGAACCTGTAATAAAAGTTAAAGACGAAAAAATATTTTTTAATGTGGTAAAGGCTGCCTTTGGAAAAAGAAGAAAAACCCTTTTAAACGCATTGGCTGGTGGAATAGACCTAGGAAAAGAAAAAATAGAGGAAGTATTAAAGAGAAGTGAAATAGAACCAGTAAGAAGAGGCGAAACCCTTAGTATCATAGAATTTGCCAGAATTGCTGATGAAATATATGAAGTGATGAATAACTAATAGTTCACTATTTCCCTTTTTATACATATATTAATAACAAGATGTATAAAGGAGGGAATAATTTGAGTGCGTTTATGAGGAAGTTCGTCATATTGGAGGAGCAACCCGATTACTATAAGAAAGTGCAAGGAGTAACTCCTAAAGGCCATGTGAATATTGAAGTCAGAGATGGTAGAGGAAAGCTAATTGTGAATGTGGAAAACCTTAAAGTAGATCCAGATGAAGAGAAATTCTATAAAGCTTGTTTAATAGGATTAAATAATAAGGACTATGTAGATGTGGACTTAGGAGTCATAGTTTTAAACGACAAAGGCAGAGGAAGCATAGAGTGGAAATTTGACCCAGCATCAGTAGGAGGTACAAGTCTATCTATAGACAAATTTAACAATATACTTGTAAAAGAAGTAGATATGAATAATGAGAATAAAGGTGTAGTTGTTCCTTTATCAGGCTATATTTATAAAAAAGATGGTAGCCTAGTTAAGTTGATGAAAAAGCAATTAGAAAAGGAGTCCCCTAAAGAACAAGAAATACAAAAAATAGAAGAAACAAAACCAGAAGAGCCTAAGGTTGATGATGAGAAAGTTTTACAAGAAATAGAACTTAAAGAAGATTTACAAAAATATGAAGTAGAGACTGAAAAAATACAAGTTGAACAAATACAAGAAGATACATACGTGCCTTCTGAGGAAGAAGTTAATATAGAAGAAAATATAGAAAGTACATGTATAGAAGAAGAAAAAATAGAGCCAGATGATATGGAAAATACTCTAATAGAAGAACAAGAAATAGAGCATGAAGAACTCCCAATAGAAACACAAGATAGTTTTAAGCCAATTGAAGTAAAAACAGAAGGAGTAAATGTGGAGGAATTGTTCTTTGAAGATATTGTTCCACTTGATTTAGGACTAAATAATTTTGACCAAAGTAATATGGATGTAAAATATGAGAAGCTAGAAGAGCAAGAGTTGCAAAAAATGGAATATTCACAAGAGGTAGAAGACTCAAAAAAAATAGAAGAATTAAAGGAAGAAATAGCACCACAAAAAATACAAGAAGAACAGGAAGAGATTGAAGAACAGGTAGAAAGCACAGGTACTATTTGGATAGACCTAGAAACTGGAGAAGAAGTAGAAGAAGAAGAGGATGACCTTGATAGCCATTTTATTCATCTCCAAAACAACCAAGTAACCTATAATTATGGAGACTATATAGACAATACTTATGGTAGCAAGATAGATCCATATATGGATACTGTAAAGAACTATAGTATGCAAGTAGCAAATTATACAATGGACATACTAAAGTTTTTTAACAAAGTAGAGCCCTTTAGTGAAAATTTAAGGGATTGCACTTGGTGGAAGATTGAGCATAGTAGTGAAGATATTAATAGAGGCTTTCTTCCATTTTATAATTATCTAATTAATGTATATTATCCATATCCGTTGACATCAAGAACTACTACCTGTCAGAGCATGATAGAGAAATATGGGCACTATATTTTCGGCACTGTAAAAAATCAAGAAGAAGTGAAATACTATGTATACGGAGTGCCAGGAAAATTTACTATAGCAGATCACCCATATAATGGAGCCACAGGTTTTAATACATGGCTAAAAAATAAAGATTCATCAGAGGACTTAGGATATTGGCTTATATATATAGATGCACTAAGTGGCAAAATAGTAAATCCAGTAAATCCTACAATACCTACGAGATAACCTCTATATTTAGGGGTTATTTTTATTGTTTTGATATAAGTTTTTTTATTAAGGTAATACTATAAGTATGCTATAATTTAGTAAAAGGTCACTAAAGGGGGGAATGAAAATGGTAGATTTAGAACAAGATAGTTTATGTGACACGAATGAAGTAAATAAAGAAACCGTAAACAAGATTAAAAAGGACATTCTTCCAGATTCAACAATAGAAGGATTATCAGAAATTTTTAAGGCGTTAGGTGATCCTACAAGACTTAAAATTATTAATGTGCTCTCTAAACAGGCTTTATGTGTTTATGATATAGCAGATATACTTAGCATGAGCCAATCAGCCATATCCCATCAGTTAAGAGTCCTTAGAGGACTACGATTAGTGAAGTACAGAAAAGAAGGGAAACATGTAATTTATTCATTAGATGACGACCATGTACTCCAACTATTTAATCAAGGTATAGATCATATATCACATGAATAACCAATATTTAATTTCTTTTGGATTAAAAAAGGTTTTTTAGGGGTAATATAGAAAATAGTCTATAGATACAATATACTAAGAAAGATTATATTTAATATGGGAGGTATATTTAATGGCAAATGTAACTATTTATACAAGCAACACATGTCCACATTGTGTATCTGCAAAGCAGTATCTTTCAGAGAAAGGCATAAACTATACAGAGAAAAATGTTCAGACAGACCCTAGTGCACGAAAGGAGTTAATTCAAAAAGGCATCATGTCAGTACCTGTAATAGTAGTAGATGGGCAGGATATAGTAGGATTTGATAAAGCAAAGCTAGAAGAGCTTTTATAAGCAGATAGGCTCATCCTCGCTT
Source organism: Proteiniborus sp. DW1 (assembly GCF_900095305.1). Taxonomy (NCBI): domain Bacteria; kingdom Bacillati; phylum Bacillota; class Clostridia; order Eubacteriales; genus Proteiniborus; species Proteiniborus sp. DW1. Next base: position 112,851 of record NZ_FMDO01000003.1, read on the forward strand.
TTGGTTCTAGTAGTTTATCCATAAGCTTAGGCATATGATTAAAAGTGTACCATAAAAAAACCTTGGCATAAAGCCAAGGTTATTTGTTTAATTCTTCAAGAAGTTTTTCTAAGTCAATTCCATGTACCATAGCAGCTTGCTCTAGTGATTCCATTTGAGAAGAAGGACATCCAACACATCCCATGCCAAATCTTAAAAGAGTCTCAACAGATTCTGGCTTTTCTCTTAATATTTCACCAATAAGCATATCTCTAGTTATAGTCATCAAAATTCCTCCTTAAAATCAGTTTAATTTAATAATACCATAAAAATAAATAATTAATGTGACTAAAATCACATTAATTATTATTATAACACTTTATTACAAATTATAATATACCAATTAAGAGAAAATAACAATATGTAAATAAAAAATGAATAAAAAATAATAAATTAGCCAAAATACTTATGAGGAGGGATAAAAATGTCAGATGATGAAAGAAACAATGGAAGAGATTATGACAGAACAAGAGATAACAACAACTTTAGTATTACCGAAATGATAGTTAGAGTAATAATTACAGCCATAGTTGTAGGCTTAACAGCATTTTTTACACCAGGTTTCAGTATTGACGGTTTATGGAGTTTACTAATAGCAAGTATTGTCATAGGGGCTTTAGACTACTTAGTAGAAAGATTTACAGGAATAGAAGCTTCTGCTTTTGGTAAAGGTATTAAAGGATTCTTAATTACAGTAGTTATCCTTTATGTAACTAAACTCATTGTACCAGGATTCCATATAACTTGGTTAGGAGCAATTATTGGTGCTCTAGTGATAGGTATAATCGATGCTATAATACCAGGTAAAGCAGTAGTATAGGAAATAACAGTTCACGTCAGAAATAAAATATAAATAATTAATGTAAATAGAACCTTTTGTCTTTATAGATATGAGGTTCTATTTATTTTAAAAAATTTTTGTAATTTTCATCAGTTTTATTACATATCTAATAGTAACTTGAAAAATATACCCCCACATGGTATAATTTTAGACATAAATAACAGCTTTACATTTGATAATAGAGGAGTGAGTATATGACTGATATTTCAATATCTGCATCCTTTGCTGCAGGATTATTATCTTTTTTTTCTCCTTGTGTACTTCCACTAATACCTGCATATATAACATACATAACAGGGACTGCATTAGAGGAAGAATTGGAAAACAAAAGATTTCTTGCACTTACTAGGACTTTAGGCTTTGTACTAGGTTTTACAATTATTTTCATGGCAATGGGAGTGTCTGCTAGCTTTATTGGAAGACTATTTAGGGTATATAAAAGGCAGTTTTCAATGATTAGTGGTTTATTAATAATTGGTTTAGGATTTAATATGATGGGTATTTTAAAATTAAATGTTCTTAATAAGGGAATAAGGTTTAAGCTGCCAAAGGCATCTAACTGGTTTAGTTCAGTTCTAGTAGGTATGGCATTTGCTGCTGGCTGGACTCCATGTGTTGGAGCTGTTTTAGGAACCATACTTTTACTTGCAGGAAATACAGGAACAGTATCATCAGGTTTCTTTCTATTGCTGTTCTATTCATTAGGTCTTGCAATTCCATTTATTTTAACAGCATTGCTTATAAGCAGATTTGGAAGATTTCTAACTAAGTCTGAAAAGGTACTTCCCTATATAACGAAAATAGGAGGATTGATTATAGTGCTCCTTGGACTTTTGATTTTTTTCAATAAAATGCATTTATTAACGAATTTGCTTTTATAGAAATAATTTAGGAGGGTTTCATGAAAAATAAAAAAATAGTCATTATCATATCAGTCATTGTGGGCATTATAGCCTTATCCATAGGTATAGGATTTTTAGCAATTAGGCATTTAGAAAAAACTGCTATAAAGAAACAACAGGAAATTATTGAGGCTAGAGACGATGCAAATAAAATAAACTTTGATGATATTATTGATGTAGGAGATTTTGCTCCAGATTTTACTTTACAAGATCTAGATGGAAATACAATATCTCTTGATGACTTTAAAGGTGAGAAGGTTGTGTTCTTAAATTTCTGGGCTACTTGGTGTCCACCATGTAGAGCAGAGATGCCTGATTTAGACAAGGTATATCAAGAAAGCAAAGGCGAAGATTTTATAGTTCTGGCCATAAATTTGGGAGAATCTGAAAAAATAGTTAAAGAATTTATGGCAGAAAACGGATACAGCTTCCCAGTACTATTAGACAAAACTCAAAAAGTTGGATTTGCATACAATACATTTTCCATACCAACTTCTGTGCTAGTAGATAAAGAAGGGAAAGTTAGAGTCTATAGACCTGGAGCTATGACATACAATCAAATGATAGAAATGGTAGAAAGTATACAGTAATGAGAACCTTAAGCTTAATAACCAGTTAAAAAATATAATAATATTTGCATATATGAGTAAATTAAAGCAGGAATAAATATAAAATATTGACCCTAAACTAAATATGTAGTAAAATTTGTTTTATAATACCCGTATGGGGTATATATAAAATAAGAAAACTATTAGGAGGGTTAATATGAATGTAAATGTAACAGAAAAGGCTCAACAAGAGATAAAAAGAATTATGGAGAAAAAAGGTTCAAATGGAAAGGATTTGAGAATATATATTGCAGGTGTTGGCTGAGGTGGCCCATCCTTTGGAATAGCTCTGGATGAGCAAAAAGAAAATGATGATGTAACAAGGATTGGTGAATATAATTATTTAGTTGATAAAGATCTTATAGAAACCTATGGGACATTTAATGTAGACTATACAAGTGACTGGCTAAGAAAAGGATTCAATATCGTACCAAATAGAGGCGGATCATCCTGTAGCTAAGTAACATAAAGAGTAAAGCACATTATAAAAAATGATGCTTTACTCTTTTTTATGACCTAACCCGATTCTTTCGGACGCTTTTTCGTCCCACATAAACTCCTAAAATTGGATAATTTTTTATAGATTAAATGATAAAATTATGGATATATATAAATTAGCGTTTTAGGAGGATAAGTATGATTAAATATTCGAAAGAAGATATACGAAAAGAAATGACTAGCTTAAGGAATGACCTAACAAAGGAATATGTAAATTACTTAAGCCAAAAGATTATTTCAACTCTTTTAAAGCTACCAATTTTTAAAGATAGTCAGAATATAATGCTCTATCTAAGCTTCGGTAATGAAGTAGATACCTTTAGACTAATTGAAGTTTGTAAGGAGCAGGGCAAAAAAATAATTGTTCCTTTTTGCGTAAAAGAAGGAAGACAAATAGTTCCCACAGAAATAAAAAATGTGGAAGAGGATTTAGTTAGAACTAAATTTGGGTATTTACAACCCAAAAAAGAGCTTGTAAGGCCCGTAAATACGCAAGAAATTGATTTAATACTACTTCCTGGACTTGCCTTTGATAGAGGCTGCTATAGGGTAAGTTATGGAGGAGGGTATTATGATAGATTTCTTGGAAAACTTAACTTCACAGTACCTACTATTGGACTGATATATGATTTCCAATTAATAGACTTAGCACCAATAGAAAATCATGATATACCAGTGGATTATGTAATTACGGAAAAAAGAATAATAATAAGAACAGACGAAAGAGTGAGTTTTAAGGAGGATTTTATGGAAAACCAAGGAATCAAAAACAATGAAGAAAAGAAAATACAGAAGAATATATGCGAAGAATGTGGAAGCACAATGAAACCAGATAGTGGTTGCTTCATATGCCCAAATTGTGGGTATAGTCCATGTGATATATAGAAAAATAATTAGAGGCTGTTGCATTATATACAAGATATAGTTTTATATAAACAATTAAAGAGATTCTTCGGACTTGTGCTTTTAGAATGACATGTTTTGCAAGTTGTCATACTAGACATAAGTGAAGAATCTCTTTTAGTTTAGCTAAACAACATCCTTTTATTATTTTGCCAGTTATCCTAAAATATTAAACTAAATGAAAGTAAGTCTCTATCATTTTGAAGAAAGTGAAGAATCCCCATTTAATATATATGAGAACCTTCACAATGCTCAGGGTGGCAAACAAGAAACATTACTTCCTAAATATCTTATGCAAAAATTCTTCTTCTAATCCTGTCTTTTCAGAGCTAATCTGATACTTAAAATCTGGATTAGCAGCACTTACAAAGCTTTCAATCCATGTAGTTCTTAGGTCATACATTATCTTTGGATCTGCACCAGCATCATTCCAGTAGCCTTTATGTAGACATCTAGATTGGCTGTATTCGATATAGTCTTCTTCAGATGCCCTAATTGAATTCACATTATCACAAGGCATTCCATTTAAGATGTAGTTATTTAATACATCATATACATCTTTAGGAGTGGATACATCATATTTTTCTCTTGCATCTTTACCTAAAGCAGCACCATTTTGCTTATAGATATTTTTAGCAAGAAAAATTCCATCATCCTTGTATTTTGCAAACAAATCTGCTAATATGGCAGCTTGTCTAGTTTCTGCAACAGCAATTTTTTCTTGGAGCCAGCCATGAATATTATCAGTGTCGATTAGTTCATCTAAAGGAGCCTCTGGAATCCTTTCACCATATTTATTAATATTTGCATCTTCTATACTATTTACATCATCTCCGAACCTTTCTTTAAATCCTTGTATTATTTCTTTTTCAAGGTCTTCATGGTATTTGATTTTATTGAATAACCAAAAATGTATGGGGGCTAAAAATTTGCTCATTTGAAAAATCCTCCTTTTTAGATATAATATAATTATCTAATCTTTTTTATTGTCTTCACAAGTTATATATTTATTCTAAAGATAATTAACTATATAAATAATATACAGAGGTACGGAAACTATTGATATGTCTAAAATCAAATAATAATGTGATAAAAGTCACATTTATATAAAGGGGTGAGGTTTGTGGAAAAAGTTTTAGATGTTGAAAGAGAATATAAAATCTGTAATTTGTGCAAAGGGAAGTATTGTGCCCATAAGGTATCCATATTCTCAGTTCTTACAGAAGAGCAATTAGCAAAACTAACAGCAAAAATATCGCATAAGAATTATAAAAAAGGCCAGGTCATTTTCTTCGAAGGAGATATATCAGATAAGCTTTATGTAATAAATAAAGGAAAAATCAAAATTTTTAAATATACTAGGGAAGGTAAGGAGCAAATACTCTACATTTTATCAGAAGGAGATTTTGTAGGAGACTTAAGCCTTCTGAAGAAGGACGAATTTAAATTTAATGCAGAGGCATTAGAAAATTCAAACATATGTGTACTTACGAAGGATGACTTTGATGAAATGTTAAAAGAAAACCCAGAGATAGCTATTGAAATATTGCAGGTAGTCTATGATAGAATTGTTAAGTTAGAAAATCTCATCCAAAATTTAAGTACAAAAGACATAGAAGCTAGAATAGCAGGATTACTACTTAGCTTTGTAAAGGACTTTGGAGTTCGTAAAGAAGACTCAATAGAGCTTGAACTACCTCTAAGTAGAGAAGATATAGCCAACTATATTGGTGTCACAAGAGAAACCATAAGCAGAAAGTTAGGAAGTATGCAAGACCAAGGGGTAATAGACCTAATTGGAAGCAAGAAAATTATCATAAAAGATATTGAAGAGCTAGAATATATGAGCACATAATAGATAAAGGACATAGTGTATTAAAAAATACTTAAACTTTTTATAATATAATATATATTGTCTATTCTAAAGAGAAGTGCATCCCAAAAGTCAGCAAATAATTTTTTTTGCTTTTGGAGGTGCATTTTTTATTTATATTTTTTTGCATATGTTTTGTCATCTATATTTTCTAAAAATTTTTGGAAGGACTATTTACAAATCAAAATTATAGTGTTACAATAAAAGCAACCTACCCCATATGGGGTGGGGGCATAAAATAAGTTAGCCTAACCTATACTAGGTAAGGGATAAAGGAGTGAGAAGGATGGCTATTAAAAAGTCAACTATAAAGGTGCTTGGAATGACCTGTGCAGCTTGTTCTAGAAGAGTTGAAGTGGCTCTTTCAAAGTTAGAAGGAGTAAGCACTGCTACAGTTAATTTAGTTGCAGAGAAAGCTACAGTGGAATACGATAGTGAAAAGCTTTCTATAGATGATATTGTAAAAACAGTTGAAAAAACAGGATATGAGGTTCCAACAGGAAAGGTTAGCCTAGACATAGAAGGCATGACCTGTGCGGCTTGTTCAGCAAGGGTAGAAAGAGTACTCAATAAGATAGAAGGGGTAAAATCCGTAAATGTAAACCTTGCATTAAATAAGGGAACAGTAGAATATATAGAAGGAGAATTAACGGTAGAGGATTTTAAAAATGCCATAAATAAAGCAGGCTATAAGGCAGTTGAAGAAATAGATACAAGTGTAGACAGAGAAAAAGAAGCTAGAGAGAAGGAAATTAAATCCCTTAAACATCTTCTTATAATATCTGCTATATTAACGATTCCACTATTTTCAGCAATGTTTTTCCACATGGCAGGAGTCCACAGTATTTTAAGTAATGGGTATTTTCAGCTATTATTAGCAACCCCTGTTCAATTCATTGTAGGATATAGGTTCTATAGAGGGGCATACCATTCACTTAGAGGCGGAGGAGCTAACATGGATGTATTAGTTGCCATGGGTACATCAGCAGCCTATTTTTACAGTATATATAATGTAATAATAGGCGTGCCAGAATATTACTTTGAAGCCTCAGCAGTTATTATTACATTGATTTTATTAGGTAAATTCTTAGAAGCAGTAGCAAAGGGCAGAACATCAGAAGCTATTAAGAAGCTAATGGGGCTACAGGCTAAAACAGCTAGAGTAGTTAGAAATGGAGACGAAGTAGATATACCAATAGAAGAAGTGGAAGTAGGAGATATTATAATAGTTAGGCCTGGAGAAAAGGTTCCGGTAGATGGGAAGGTCGTAGAAGGCAATTCTTCAGTAGACGAGTCTATGTTAACAGGAGAAAGTATACCAGTAGATAAAAAAGTTGGCGATGAAGTAATAGGCGCTACAATAAATAAATTTGGAACCTTTAAGTTTTCAGCCACAAAGGTAGGAAAAGATACTGCATTGGCGCAGATAATAAAGCTAGTAGAAGAGGCACAAGGCTCAAAGGCACCAGTACAGAGACTAGCAGATAAAATCTCAGGTATATTTGTACCAGTAGTAGTTGGTATAGCCTTAGTTACATTTTTATTATGGTATTTCATAGGAGGAGACTTTACTCAGGCCCTAATTAGTGCAGTTGCAGTTTTAGTAATAGCATGTCCTTGTGCACTGGGTTTAGCTACTCCAACAGCTATTATGGTAGGCACAGGAAAGGGTGCTGAAAATGGAATACTGATAAAAGGCGGAGAGCATCTAGAAAGAGCTCATAGGTTAAACTCAATAGTTTTCGATAAAACAGGAACCATTACTAAAGGAGAGCCAGAGGTTACAGATATAATAGCCTATGATTACAAGGAAGATGAGATATTAAAACTGACTGCAATAGCGGAGAAAAACTCTGAGCATCCACTAGGTCAAGCAATAGTAGAAGGAGCCAAAGAAAAAGGAATTACATTAAATGACCCAGATAGGTTTGAAGCCATACCTGGTCATGGGATATATGCTTCCATAGAAGGAAAAGACCTATATGTGGGAAATAGAAAGCTAATGAAGGACAAAAACATAGAAATATCTCACCTAGAGGATAGAATCTCAGCACTTGAGGATGAAGGAAAGACTGCTATGCTAGTAGCTGTAGATAATAAAATAGGGGGAATAATAGCAGTAGCAGATACAGTAAAGGAACACTCAAGAGAAGCTATCAAGAGACTTTCAGATATGGGCGTAGAAGTATATATGATAACAGGAGATAATGAAAGAACAGCTAAAGCAATTGCAAGGCAAGTAGGCATAGATAAAGTGCTAGCAGAAGTTCTTCCAGAGCATAAAGCAGAAAATATTGAAAGGATAAAGGGAGAAGGAAAGATTGTTGGAATGGTTGGTGACGGAATAAATGATGCCCCTGCCCTTGCAGCAGCAGATACAGGCTTTGCCATAGGTACAGGAACTGATGTAGCCATGGAAGCAGCAGATATAACCCTTATAAAGGGAGATTTAAGAGATATTGTTCATGCCATAGAACTAAGTAGAAAAACTATGAGAACAATAAAGCAAAACCTATTCTGGGCATTTGCATACAACACAGCAGGTATTCCTCTAGCAGCATTAGGCTTTTTAAACCCAATGATAGCAGGAGCAGCCATGGCGTTTAGCTCAGTATCAGTAGTTAGCAATTCATTGAGGCTAAAGAGGTTTAGGGTGAAGTAGTTGGAATAGAGAATTGAGGATTAAGATTTATGATTAAAACTTGTCATCCTAAGCCTAGCAAGGAACTAAAGATTCTTTACTATCGTTCAGAGTGATATAAACTAGATTTTTCATAAGTATATATAATGACGTAAACTGAATTTTATGCTAACAATTAGAATTATTAAAATAGACTTAGAATAATAATTTTTAAAGGAGAGTGTTTACATGAAAAAAATATTAACTGTAGAAGGTATGAGTTGTCAGCATTGCGTAAAGGCAGTAAAAAATGCATTAAGTGAACTGGAAGGAGTAAAATCAGTAGAAGTAGATTTAGATACAAAAAAAGTAGAAATAGAAGGAGATAATTTGCAAGATGAATTACTAAAATCAGCTATAGAAGATGCAGGTTATGAAGTAGTATAAAGATAGAATGGAGAATCAAAATGAATGAAGGCAGAAAAAAGGCTCTAAATCTTCTTAAAACCTCAAGAGGTCAAATTGATGGAATCATCAAAATGATAGAAGAAGAGAGATACTGTGTAGACATATCCAAGCAAATATTATCTGTATTAGGGCTACTGAAAAAAGCCAATTTAGAGATGCTAGATCAACATATAAAAAGTTGTGTAAAAGATGCTATTCTAGAAGGACATGGAGATGAAAAAATAGATGAAATAATAAACGTAATAGACAAATATGTGAAATAGTAGCATAAATCCCTCAAACTAGCTAGTTTGAGGGATTTACTATGTAAAACATTCAGTGGGGTAATGTAAAACAACTAAAGTTATGATTTACATTTTATATTTTTCAAGGTCTTCCTTAAAGGCCTTGGATACTTTTTTAAATTCAATAATATTTTCCATCATCTTTTCAAGCTCTGCTGTATAGGAAGTCATATTAGCACTTACCTCCTCAGAGGATGCAGAGTTTTCCTCAGCTATGGCAGCTAGAGATACAATATTTTCAGACACCTTATTAATATTATCGGTCTCAACATTTAGTTGCTTAATGGCTTCAATTAAAGAAGAAGACACTTCTTTAACAGTAACCACAATAGAATGGTTCATATCTGCAACAGCAGAGAGTTTAACATTTTCATTACTAATTACAGAATATTGATTTTCAATTTGTGACACAACAGAATCAATTTCATTAATGAATGATAATAAGTTTGAATTAATATGATATACTGCATCCTTTGACTCTTCAGCAAGTTTTCTTATTTCGTCAGCAACTACTGCAAATCCTCTTCCCTGATCACCTGCTCTTGAAGCTTCAATGGCAGCATTTAATGCAAGTAAATTAGTTTGATCAGCAATATTTTCAACAGTTTCAACGATTTTTGTGACATCTTTAGCTCTTTTCTGAAGAGAAAGGCTATTTCCCTTAACTTTTTCAAATTCAGCTAACATATTGCTTAAATTAGAAGAAGTGTTTTTTAGCTCATTATAGCTATTTCCTATTCTCTCAACTACCTTTTCAAGTTCGTCCTTGCTTTGATTTTCATTATCAGATATTTTATTTAAAGCAATTATATTATTGTTTAACAAGGATGCTGAGTTTTCAGTTTCTTCAGCTTGATTTACTGCTCCCATAGCTACTTGTTCCACTACAGAAGAGATTTCCTTTGAAGTAAAACTCATATTATTAGAGATTTCATTGAATTTATCACTAAATACATTTAGCTCATCAGTCATTCCATTGAATCCAACAAAATCTTCTTTTAATATAGCCTTATATTCGTTAATCAATACATTAATATCTTCGAAAAAGTCCTTAGTAGATATATCATGCTCTTCTGAGTAATTATTTTCTTTTAGATTTTTAAGCTGGTATATAATACTTTTAGTAGGCATTAGTAATAGCTTAGTAATCACAGCTGGAACTATGAAGCTTAATGCCAAAGTAACTCCAGCCAAAGACCAGTTGTTTAAATAGCTAGATAATAATATATAAGGAGCTCCAATTAGAACTATAGAAGCAATAGCAACCTTAATTTCGAATTTTTTAATAAAGCCTAAAGATAGTAATCTATTTATTTTATATTTTTTATATTCATAAATCTTATCAGGAAAAGTAATATGTATTTTAGTAAAGTTTTCAGTTTTTTCGATGACTTCTATGTCTATACTTTCATTAAAATATTTAGCAGCTCCTTTAAGCATGCCGTGGAAGTATCCAAACATACCTCTTTGAGATTCATAGGTCATCTCAGCAACTTTATTCCCTATAGCCTTCAAACCTAATATTGGAGGTTTTGCGCCAGGTATTCTTTCCGTTACAACCACATGTATATCGTACATAGCTTTTAAAAAAGAATAAAGATTTTTATACTTGAAAAAACCAGGATAATCCTCTGAAAAAGTAAGAACATTATCCATTCCTATTTCTTCCCATGTACTATGGGATGATTTACCAAGCTTTTTTGCAATAACATCCACAAATCCTCTTGCATAAGAATCCTCAATATCCTCAGTAGGCTTAAATATCCTTTTTGGATTCAAACCAACTTCAGACATAGCCTCATCAACTATAGAATCGCCAAAAAGCTTCCGTGAAGTTTTAATCCATGCTGATACAATAGTTCCTTTCATAATCTAGAGTTTCCCCTTTTCCCCCTTTATACTGACCTCTTATAATAGGGACATTTTCAAATGTATTGAGATACTTCCATGTTTCCAGGAGTGTCTCCAGTTTTCATATGTGTCCCTAGACTTAATTATATTAGTTCAACAAAGATTGACACAATCCTTCTTTTTAAGATAATTTATTTAAGAATATATATTTTAGCATGTGTTAAGAACATGCCTATGCTTTTTAGGTGGGTTCTCTTACCTCTTTATTCACAAGTACAGCTTTGTTTTCATACTATATTATATATAGTAATGGGAGTTTACGCATTTATTTAATGCACATATAGGTACATTTCACACCTTTGAATCGTTTCCAATCTAATAGAGTTTTCAATATCTTGTGATTAGCTTAATTTCATAGTTTGATTTTTAGGAGGTATTTTCATGTTATCTAATAACATTATATATATAAATGTATTTTTTCATAAAGATAATAAGGTAGTACGTTTGCCATTAGAAGAAGTTGTTGCAATGGCAGTTCTAAATCAAATAAAGAAAGATTTTCATTATGAAATGATTAAAGTTCAAGGAATAGTGGCTAGAACACAGTTAGTAAGGCACATGAGAATATATGCTGGACTAGGATGCCCGAGGCATCATGGATGCGATATATGTAATGAAGAACATTGTATCCAATTATTAGACAAAAACCAATTAAAAGAGCTTTGGGGGGATGAATACAGTAATAAGGCAGAAATAGTTCAAAAAGCAGTGAAAGAAACAGAGGGCTTAGTGATGACCTTTAACCAAAAACCAATAGATGCAAGATTTCATGATACCTGTGGAGGTTCTACTGAAAATTCAGAAAGCGTCATATCTAGGGAAATAGTTTATCTAAGAAGGGTATTATGTGACTATTGTACTGAATCACCTAATTGGGATAATAGAAAGTCTATTCCTATATCAGAGATTGAAGAGAAATTAAATATTAGATTTCCTTCATTAAAGCCTAGTTTAAAAACAAGCATAGAAAACTTTTTTGATGACATAAAAAGAGATGAATATGGTCGTGTTATTAGTATAAAAGTTGCAGGCAAAGAATTTAAGGGAACGGATATGTCAGAATTATTAGGGCTTGATTCTACAAGATTTAGCTTCTCACCTGCAGTGATTACTTTTGTCACTAGAGGCAAAGGAGATGGACTAGGACTGTGCCAATATGGTGGTAATCAAATGGCAATTGAAGGTAAGGATTATCTAGAAATACTAAATTATTATTTTACAGGTATTGAAATAAAGAAAATTGAAGCGCCATGTATAGAAAAACCCTTAAATGGAAGAATAATAATGTTAGACCCTGGTCATGGAGGAGAAAATAGCCATGACTACATTGGTCCTAGTGGGACTAGAGAAAAAGATATAGTTCTTAATATATCCCAGAAGCTTAAAGTATCCTTGGAAGCACTTGGAGCAGAAGTAGTACTGACTAGAAACAAAGACCAGTATGTTTCATTATCTAATAGAGCACAAATGGCTAACAAACTAAGGCCAGATTTTTTTATTAGTGTTCATTTAAATGGGTATGCAAATCCTTCAATCCATGGTTGCGAGATATATTATTATAGAAGTGACAAGGAAAGCGAGACACTAGCCAAATCAATAATGGCACATTTAACTAAAAATAGAGAAATACTTGATCGTGGAATAAGAATAGCAGATTTTTACTTGCTTAGGGAAGTCAACGTAGGCTCATTACACTTAGAACTAGAATATATAACTAATCCCGATGTAGAAAATAAATTAAATGATGAGTCATATATTGACATGATAATAGGAAGAATTACAGATGGATTTGTAGATTACTATAAATATTAGAAAAATAGCTGTTTTTCTATGATAATTTGTAGAAAATTTGTATTTGACAAGAACTAGTATTGTGTAGTACAATAAAAAGTTATATTTGACAAATGGCCTCATATATGATAGCATTATACATGGATAAATGGAAAGAAGGTGATTGTTTGTTGGAGAAAAACTCTTTGGCGAAAATTAGAGCCAATGTTGAAAGCTGCGTCGGACAGAAGGTTAGATTAAAGGCTAACAAGGGAAGGAAGAAGACAACAATCAGGGAAGGAATTATTGAGAGTGCATACCCTAGTATATTTGTAGTTAAAATTGACGGTGGGTATAATTCTATAAGAAGAGTATCTTATAGTTATTCCGATATATTGACAGAAACTGTTGAAGTGACTCTTTGTAATGATGAGAAAAAGATTCAAATAAGTTAACGCAAGCTGCCCATTGGGTGGCTTGATTATTTTTTGAAGAAGGGAGAGATATTTATGGACTTGTGGTTTACAGAAGATCACACTGAATACGTTAAGTTTTCCATGAAGGTAAAGGAGCATTTGTTTTCAACTAAAAGCAAATTTCAAAAAATTGATGTGATAGATACCTATGAATTTGGTAGAGTTTTAGTCATAGATGGCTATTTAATGGTTACAGAAAAGGACGAATTCATATATCATGATATGATTACCCATGTGGCTATGGCAGTTAATCCAGACATAAAAAATGTTTTAGTCATAGGCGGTGGAGACGGTGGGGTTGTTAGAGAGTTGACTAGATACAGTTCTATTGAAAAGATAGATATGGTTGAGATTGATGGAGAAGTAGTGCATGCAGCTAAGAAATACTTAGATTTCACGTCAAACAAACTAGATGATGAAAGAGTGACCCTTTACATAGAGGATGGAATAAAATTTGTAAAGGATAAAAAAGCCTTATACGACTTAATAATAGTAGATTCAACTGACCCTATAGGGCCAGGAGAAGGTCTATTTACCACAAAATTTTATAAAGATTGCTACAGAATACTTACAGACAAGGGGATTTTAATAAATCAAAACGAAAGTCCCTACTACGCAGATACAGCAGAGCAAATGATAAAGGCTACTAAAAAGCTAAGAAAAGTATTTCCTATAGTAGAGGTTTTTCAATGTCATCTTCCTACTTATGCATCAGGTCATTGGATTTTAGGTTTTTCGTCTAAGAAATTCCATCCAACTAGAGATTTTAATGGAGAGAGATGGAGACAAATAGGGCTTGATACAAAATACTATAACACAAATATTCACCTAGGCTCATTTGCATTACCTACATATGTGAATAAAATGTTAGAGGCAGAAACATAGGCATCTAAATAATACTATTTACATATGTAGAATAAAAGTAGCTTTCAACATAATAAATCTACTTAAGAAGCATGAACAGAGGATTGTTTTTACTTTGTTCATGCTTTATTTATTTCGACTTCTATTTCTCTCTTTGTGGACATAGAATTAAATAAATAAAATTTTTGTTAATTTAATTAGTAATTTTTTGGGACATTATAACATATTATTTTGCATAGGAATATATTAGTGTGTGTTTTAAGTTAACTTAAAGTCTCAAACAAAGGGAGGAGGAAATGCATGGCAGTTGAACTTATCAAGGATTTACTTAAGATAGACCAAGTGATAGGAAAAGATGAGATACAAGCACTAGTAGAAGGAGAAATAAGGGTGCCAGAAGCCAAGCCCAAAATTAAAAGGGTACTGAAAATAGATGGGGACGTAGAGGTAACAGGCACAAAAACTGCAAAAGGAAAAATTATTGTGAATGGAATAGTAAACTTCAATGTCTTATATAGTACAGACGATGAGCTACAGTCAGTACATAATTTAGATGCAAGGACTGATTTTAGAGAAGAAATAGAGATTGAAGGAGTAAACGAAGGCGCAACTACAGATATAAGTGCGAATGTTGAACATATTGATTATGAACAAGACGGAGACACATCAATATCAGTAAAAACAGTAATTTCACTTATAGGGAAAGCAATTCATGATAATACGATAGACATCATTAAAGACATTAAAGGGTTAGACGGAATACAAGTCCTAAAGGAAAGCATAAGGTACAATGATGTAATGGGAGCAAACACTTCATCTACATTAGTAAAGGAAGCTTTTGAACTAGAAGAGCATATGCCAGATATTATAGATGTTCTTAGAATAGACACGAAGGTGTTTGAAAAAGAGACAAAGGTTGTAGAAGATAAGGCTATAGTAGCAGGTGTTGTAGCATGCTCAATTATGTATTTTGGTGATGATGATGAAAATAAGGTGAACTATATTAATCACGAAATACCATTTACACATTTTGTAGAATTACCTGGTGCTCAAAAAGATATGGACTGTGGATTAAAGCTTAATTCATATGATACAAACTTTGAAGTTAAAGAAGATATTAACGGAGCTCTTAGAATCATAGACATCGAATCCACAGTAAAGATTAATGCAAAAGTATATAGGCAGGTAGAAAAAGAAGTAGCAGTAGATACTTACTCTACTAACAAGATTCTTGATATTAAAAAACGGGAAGTAATAGTATCAGAAAGCATAGGCCAAAGCACTTCAAAGGAAACCATAAAAGGAACTCTACAGGTAGGCAATGAAATCATCAAGAGTATATACAATATAAGTGGAAGGTCCTTAATCACTGATTATAAAATAATGGAAGGGAAAGTGATTATTGAAGGACTATTAGAAGTAGATATGCTATATCAAGTAGAAGAGAATGATGAAATTAAAGATACAAGACAAGAGATTCCATACAAGGCTTATGTAGACATAGAGCAAGTAAGTGATGAACTTGAACTAGAGGTTGAAAATATCCTAGATGATATAAGCTATAAGAAAATAAATAGTCATGAAGTAGAGCTAGAAGCTACTGTAAGTAATTATGTTTCAGTAGATAGGATTAAGAAAATTAACATAATCACAGAAGCTGTGGACACAGGAGAAACCATAGATAGAGTTTCTAGACCTAGCATCACAATATATATAGTTCAAAAAGATGATACTATATGGGATATAGCTAAAAGATATAATACTACAGTAGAAGACCTAATAAAAACAAACGATATAGTTTCTCCTGAAAACATAATGCCAGGCGAAAAGATAATAATCGAAAAGAATGTAAACTTTGAATTTTAATGAGATAGCTAAAATCAAGGATTTTATGCTGATCACTTATGCAGAGCCTTAAATATTCAAATGAAAAGCAGCCTAAGGGAAACCTTGGGCTTATTTTTTTGTGTATTTTGTATGTAGAATATATTATACTATATATAGAGAAGATTTTTTATTATTGAAAAGCCTATTTGTACTACCTTAAGTTTTATGGGAGCTTTTAGCTTCATTGAGAATAGCGAATTAGTTAGGAATTAGAGGAGAACATCATGAAAAAAATTATAATAGATGCCCATGCAAAAATCAATTTATCATTAGATGTACTTAAAAGAAGAGAGGATGGCTATCATGAACTAGAGATGATAATGCAGCAAATAGCATTAAAGGATGTCATTACAATAGAAGAGAGAGATGCAGGATTTACAATAGCTTCTAACTCTAAGGAAATTCCATTAGATCAGTCTAACCTAGTGTACAAAGCTTATAATGTAATGGCGAAAAAATTTAATATAAATAAAGGAATTCACATTTATATAGAGAAAAACATACCAGTAGCTGGAGGACTTGCAGGAGGAAGCACAGATGCAGCAGCAGTCTTAAAAGGCTTAAATACCCTATGGAAGCTAAACCTTAGAGAAGATCAGCTAATGGATATAGGCTTGAAAATTGGAGCAGATGTACCCTATTGTATCATGGGAGGCACAGCCTTAGCAAAAGGTATAGGAGAAAAGCTAACTAGACTTAAGAGCTTTTCTGATAGGCTTATATTGATTGCAAATCCAGGCTTGAACATCTCAACTGCAGATGTATACAATAATCTTAAATTAGAAAAAATAACAGATAGACCACACACAGAAAATATGCTAAAGTACATAGAAAAAGGGGATACCGAGCTTGTAGCTAAGGAGATGAAGAATGTACTAGAAGGGGTAACAATAAAGGAAAATCCTATACTAAATAAGATAAAAGAGCAAATGATATCACATGGAGCTTTAGGAAGTCTTATGAGTGGTAGTGGACCAACTATCTTTGGAATATTTAGTGATTCAACAGACCTAGCTAAATGTGAAGAAAACTTAAAGTACAGTATTAAAACAGTTTTATCAACAAAAACTGTTTAAGGAGGAAGCGTTGATGAATATAGATTTAGATAAACTAAGTTTACATGACTATAAACCACTTAGAGAAATAGTCTTTGAATCAATAAGAGAAGCTATTATAGATGGTAAACTAAAGCCCGGAGAGAGGGTTATGGAAGTACAATTAGCAGAAAAGCTGGGAGTTAGTAGAACACCAGTAAGAGAAGCCATAAGAAAGCTTGAGCTTGAAGGTTTATTAATAATGGAGCCTAGAAAGGGAGCCTATGTAGCAGATGTTTCATTAAAGGACTTAGTAGATGTATTAGAGGTTAGATCATCTTTAGAGGGCTTAGCTGCATCTCTTGCAGCTACTAGAGCTAGTGAAGAAGAGATAGAAGTATTAAAAGAAAAGGCGGCACAGTTTAAAGAGTGCATAGAAAAAAATGATGTACAAGGAATGATAAACAAGGATACGGAATTTCATGAAGCCATATTACAGGCTGCAAAAAATAAAAAACTAACATCTATTATAGAAAGTTTAAGAGAACAGTTACAAAGATTTAGAGTAACTTATTTTACTGAATACAATATGACAACATATCTTGCAAGTGAGCATCAAAAGGTTCTAGATGCTATAGAAAGTAGAGATCCAGACAAAGCAAATGAATATGCACAGCAACATATAGAAAATCTTGAAAAGCATATAGTATCTCATATAAAAGATAAATTATAAAATGATAGCTTAAAAATTAAATAAGGAATGAAAGATATGATAAATTGTATAATTCTTGCAGGAAGTGAAAAAGGTAATTTAGAATACATAAGCAACAAAGCTTTTATTAAGCTACATGATAAGCCGATGATAACATATGTCATAGATGCACTGAAAGCAGCTAACTGTATAGACAAAATAGCACTAGTAGGTGATAAAGCTCAGCTTAGTAGGATAGATAGCCAGATAGATATCCTTATAGATCAAAATGGTAGTATGCTTGATAATATAAAGGCTGGAGTAAGTCATTTTAGAGAAGATTCCATGCTTCTTATATCTACCTGTGATATACCTCTTCTAACATCAGAAGCAGTAGAGGATTTTGTGAAAAAAGCTTTGGAAACTGAAGCAGATGCATGTTACCCAATAATAAATAGAATCACTTGTGAGCTAGCCTATCCAGAGTCTAAAAGAACCTATGCCACTCTAAGGGAAGGACAATTTACAGGGGGAAATCTGTTTATGCTAAATCCTGCTGTATTAGACAGGTGCATATACATAGCTGAACAAATGATAAGCTATAGAAAAAGTCCAGCAAAAATGAGTAAAGTATTAGGTCTACCGTTTCTAATAAAGCTTGCAATTGGAAAACTTACAATAGATGAGATAGAGAATAGAGCATCTAGACTTTTAAATATACGAGCAAAAGCCATAATATCAGACTATGCTGAAATAGGAAATGATATAGATAAACCAGAGCACATAAAGTTAATTGAAAAATACATGCAAAAAAACACAGAACACATTTAGAAAATGTGTTCTGTGTTTTTTTGCATAAAATGTATTCTGTTGGTAAACATTATACTTATAGTTCATTCGTTATAGGGGCTGATTAATAAATGACTTTTAGTGAAGTTATTCATTTTAGTATAAAACCTTTATTAAATGGTTTTCTTATTATTTTTATAGTCTTAGTCGGATTATTTGTTTTAGTAATAGATAGAAAAAACTTAAAAAAATCAGGAAAGAATAAAGACGCTAAGTTAGCCATGGCTATAGGTATAGCATATATGATAGCAGGATCACTACTTTACATAATAGGCAGAATCATTTAAGGAGGCACAAGTATGGGTTTTTTCCATAGATTCTTAAATAAGAAAGTTGAGGAAAAAAATAGCATGAAGAAAGAAAAAAGCGATACCAAGAAAGAAAATCCACCATCAAAATATCTAGAGGAGAACGTAAAAAAACTAAAAGAGATTTTCAAAGATTGTGATGATGTGATTTTTAGAGATTTTAAAGTTGGAGTAGAGCAATCTGAAGAATTTGTTGCCATACAGATAGATGGACTAGCAAATAAGGAGTTAGTCAATGATTATGTGTTAAAGCCTCTTATGCTTGAAGTAAGAGAAGTAGAGCCTGAAAATGTAAAAGATAGGTTATTTAAAATCACTAAAGAAGGGGCTATTTCAGCTACAGAAATAAAAGTTGTACATGATTTGCAAGAAGCTGTAGTTAGCATATTGTCAGGAGACACAGCTTTATTAATAAGTGGATACGATAAGATAATCATAATAGGCTCAAAAGGTCCGCCAACAAGGGGTGTAAGCCAAGCAGAATCAGAGACTGTAGTTAGAGGACCTAGAGATGGTTTTGTTGAAGTTGCTAGATTCAATTCGGCACTCATCAGAAGAAGAATAAGAGATCCAAAACTGAAGCTAAAAAATGCACAGGTAGGAGAGAGGTCAAAGACAGACATAGCAATACTATATATAGAAGATATAGCAAATCCATATCTAGTAAAAGAAGTAATTAAGAGAATAGAAAAGATTAAAATAGATGCCATACTTGAAAGTGCCTTTGTTGAGCAGCTCATAGAGGATAATCATTTTTCACCATTTCCGCAGATGGAAAACACAGAAAGGCCAGATGCAGCTGCATCTGCCCTTTACCAAGGGCGTGTAGTAATAGTTGTGGATAATACACCATTTTGTCTAATAGTTCCTTCTACAATGATGACATTTTTACAAGCACCAGAAGATTACTTCCAGAGGTGGCCAATAATTTCTCTAGCAAGGATAATTAGATACTTAGCAGTACTTATTTCACTGCTAGGACCTGCATTGTATATTGCCTTAGTTTCATATCATCCTGGATTATTACCTACTAGGCTTGCACTATATATAGGTGCAAGCAGAATAAATGTGCCTTTTCCAGCCTTTATAGAGGCATTTATTATGGAGATAACTATAGAGCTTTTAAGAGAAGCAGGTTCACGCATGTCAGGACCTATAGGAACTACCATAAGTATTGTAGGAGGTCTTGTAATAGGGCAAGCAGCTGTAGAGGCAGGAATAGTCAGTCCCCTAATGGTTATAGTAGTAGCTGTCACAGCAATATCTTCATTTATGATACCAAATTTTGGGTTTGCATCAGCTTTTAGAATATTGAGATTTGTGGTGATGGCTCTTGCTTCAATTCTTGGTCTATACGGAATAGTTTTAGGGCTTATTATAATAACTACACATTTAGTTAAATTAACTAGCTTTGGAGTGCCCTATATGACACCATTCACTACATTGGGAAGAACAGTTTCTGATTTGAAGGATACGGTTATAAAAGTACCATTAGTTAAAATGAGGGAAAGACAAAAATTAACACATCTAAAGGATGAGATTAGACTAGTCTATGAAGAACAGAATGAAAACGGAGATGATAAAAATGTTCGGGACAGATAATAGGATATCTAACTTACAGGTTGCCATACTTATGATTCATACAGTAATCGGAGTAGGAGTTCTGTCGCTACCTAGTACCTTAGCAGAAATGCTAGGAACTACAGGTTGGATAGCATTAATAATAACGGGAGGAATATCATCCATATTAGTGTTTATGATGACAAGGCTGATGGCTATGTATAAAGGACAAAACCTATTTGATATAAGTAGTGAGTTAATGGGTAGGCCTCTTGCATATGTATCCTTTGTAATAATAATCATACATTTACTAGGGCATGGTGCTTTTGTTTCTAGGATATTTGGTGAGGTAATCAAGATGTTTCTACTATTTTCCACACCTATAGAGGTTACCATAGTAACCTTTATATTGACAGCAGTCTATACAGTTAGAAGTGGTATAGAAGGCATGGCAAGATTTTCAATTATAATAATACCTTTTATAGTCATTCCACTGTCAATTTTAGGTGTTGTGATATTACCAGATTTGGACTTTACCAACCTACTACCATTTTTAGGGGCAAGCCCTATGGAAATAATTAAATCAATACCAACTATTTTTTTCTCCTTTGGGGGTATAGAATTTTTATTAATATATATGTACTACTCAAAAAAACCGGAGTCTGCAATGAAATATAATATTGGTGCAATTGTAGTAATCACCATTTTATATTTATTGTCCTTCTTTTTTTCACTTGCAAGATTTGGAGAAAAGGGACTTGCAGTACAACTTTGGCCTCTTTTATCCTTGTCTAAGGCTATTCAATTCCCAAATGCATTTGTAGAGAACGTAGAAGGTATAATCATGGCTATTTGGATAGTTATAGCCTTTACTACACTAATATCTTCCATATTTGGAGCATCAGTACTGATAGGAAAGATGTGTAAGGTAGAAGAGTATAAGTACTTTACATTACCTCTTTTGCCTATAATATATTTTGTTTCTCTAATACCTAGAAACGTAGTACAAGTATATGATTATGTACAGATATTCACTTTTGTCTTCGGAACTTTTGCTTCACTTGCTTATCCTATGCTGTTGTATGTCTTAGCAGTATTTAAAAAGAAAGGAGAAGCAAAGAAAAATGAGAACATCATGTAAGCTAATTATTATATTATGTATGCCAATTTTACTAACAGGATGCTGGGATCTAATAGAAATAAATCAGTACTTTTTCATCTCAACAATGGGAATAGATATATACAAAGGAGAGGAGCACCCTACAGAAGGAGCTGAACTGCAGGTAGAAAGAGGTGAAATAACACCGAAGGATAGATTTATAGTTACATATTCTGCTCCAGATTTAAGAGCAATAGGAAAAAGCCCTACAAGCGAAAAGCCAAGGATTATTATGTCGAGCGTAAGCAACAATCCCTATGAAACTACTAGAGAGCTATCTACTAGGACTACTGCAAATTTTACATTTAGACATACAAAAGTAGTTCTTATAGGAGAGGAAGTGGCAAGAAATGAAGATTATATGAGAGAAATATTTGATAATCTAGGCAGGCATGAACAATTAAGTAGAAAAATTATCGTCCTAGTAGTAGAAGGAACTGCAAAGGAAATAATAGAGATAGAGGACCCTCTTGAGCCTGTGACTGGATTTCTAATAGATCAAATTGTTGAGAAAAAACAGGGCTCAGAAAGATATAACGATATGGTATTAGAGGAAGTATTAACTGAACTTTATTTTAGTGGAGACGTACTTATGCCAAAAGCCATTCCGGGTAAAGGAGAGGTAAAGGTAGCTGGTTCAGCAATAATAAAAGATTTTAAGCTAATAGGGTGGCTAGGAGAGGTTGAAAATGTTTCCATGATGTTTCTAATGGATAGAGTAAGTACCTCTTTAGTCAACGTAGAGCATGATAATACAGTAGTGCCTTATGTTATCACAAATACTAAAACAAAATGTCACATTACAACAGATGGTGACAATATCAAATACATAGCAAATATAGAAACAGAAGGCTATATCCAGCAGTATAAATTAGGGGCAAAGAAAGAGATGACAGATCAGAAAAATATAATGGCAATAGAAAATCATGTAGAAGACGTAATGGAAAAACAAATAGAATCAACATTCAAGAAACTGCAAAAAGAGTTTAAAGTAGATGCTATTGGTTTGGGAAGATATATAAGAAAATATAGACCAGACCTGTGGGATCAGGTTAAGGATAACTGGGATGAAATATTTCCAAATATAGAATTTGAAGTCAATGTAGATGCAAGTTTAAGAAGAATTGGAATGACTAAGTAATTTATGTTTAAAATAATCAATAATTGCTAATACTTAGATATAAAGAAAGACAAAGGAAGATGCATTAGGGACGGTTCTTTTTGCATCTGCAGAAGGTTCCATCGGTCGTCCTTGAAATAAATAGTAGGGGAGAGGAGATAATGAAGTTTATGAAAAACAAGAGAAGACTTATGATTGCTAGCATTTTGACCATTATAGCAACTATAGTATTTGTAAATTACATATTCTCAGGCAATAATAGCTATGCATTTAAAAATAAGCTAATAAGGTTGCATGTATTAGCGAATAGTGATTCACCAGAAGATCAAGAGTTGAAGCTAAAAGTTAGGGATAAAATAATAGCTGAAATGAATGATAGGCTAGGAAATTCAAAATCTATAGATGAAACTAGAGAAATAGTAAAGGAAAATATTGAAGAAATTAAGAAAATAGCATTAGAAGAAATAAAGCTTAATGGAAAGGAATATGAGGTAGCAGTATCACTAGACAGTCACAATTTTCCGACAAAATCCTACGGTGGATTTACATTACCAGCTGGAGAATACGAGGCTCTAAGAGTAGTTATAGGAGAAGGGAAAGGACAAAACTGGTGGTGTGTAATGTTTCCACCATTATGCTTCATAGATATAACAAACGGATTAACAGATGAAAAAACTAAGGAAGAGCTTAAAAAATTTTTGACAGAAGAAGAGTTTAATATAATAATAACTGCCAAAGGCCCAGAAGAAACACCAATTATCCTAAAATCAAAACTATTAGAGCTATTTGAAAAAGGAAAAGTCCAATTTGCAAAGATATTTGTAGCTGACAGACATTAGATGTCCGTCAGCTTTTTCTCTTCATATTTTTACACCACTTCAAATTGCTTGCATAAATTTGACTACTTTTACAGAAAATAAGACCAATCTCAATTATTCTATACATCATTGGAGAGGAGGATAAGTTTGAAGAAAATAGTTTTAATATTAAGCATCTTAATCATAATAACATTTACTGCAGCTACCCTTTATATGAACGAAAACATATACTCAGTACAGACAAGAAAATACTCAGAACTACAACAAGGAAATTTATATTGGGGCTCACGAGGAGAAAAAGTGAGGCAAGTGCAGTCTAGACTTAAAGAATGGGGATATCTAGCAGGCGCAGTTGACGGAATATATGGGGCAGACACATATAGGGCAGTAAGAAGATTTCAAAGATCTCACGGATTAAATGAAGATGGGGTAGTAGGGCCAGCGACAGCAAGGGCTATAGGGATTTCACTAGCTTCTCCAGCAGCAGAAGAAGCAAGTACAGGGCTTAGCAGAGAAGGAGATGTATATTTATTAGCTAAGGCCATACATGGAGAGGCAAGAGGAGAGCCCTATATAGGAAAAGTTGCCGTAGGTGCAGTTATTCTCAATAGGACTAGAAACCCTTCCTTCCCGAACACCATAGCAGGGGTTATCTATCAGCCCTTAGCATTTACAGCAGTAGCAGATGGTCAGATAAATCTAGAGCCAGATGCAGAATCTATAAAAGCTGCAAGAGATGCATTAAATGGCTGGGACCCAACCTATGGGTGCAACTACTATTGGAATCCTGCAACAGCTACTAGTAAGTGGATATGGTCAAGACAAGTAGTCATAAAAATAGGTAAGCACTGGTTTGGAAACTAAGGAGGTGAAAGCATATGAACAGAAGAAGAATAACTATTGTCATATTAGCAATAGCGCTTCTAGGAGTAGGTGCTTGGGGTGCCTATCAGTACCAGCTAAAAAATGATTATAAAACAGCCTTAAATAATGATTATCAAAGATTATTTCATGATACAAAAGCCCACGTAGCTAATGTTCAAGTGGCTATGGCAAAGGCTCTTTTATCTGATTCCAAAGAACAAAACGTATTATTGCTAACACAAATAATGCAGCAGGCGACTTTAGCCCAAGACAAACTTTCACAATTACCGGTAAGTCATAGCGATATAAGCAAAACCCAAAAGTACTTAACTCAGGTGGCTGACTATAGCTACTCTCTTATCCAAGACCATCTAAATGGGAATGACTTAGATAGTAAACAAAGAGAATCGTTATTTAAGCTTCAAGACTATTCTCAATACCTAACAAGAGAATTGGCAACAATACAAGATAAGCTAGTAAAAGGGCATATGACTCTAGCTAGGGTAGAACGAAGGCAAAAAACAGGTTTAAGAGAGACAAATGAAGATATGTTAAATACAAGCTTAGTTAAATTCGAAGAAACAATGACAGAATATCCAGAGCTAATTTATGATGGGCCTTTCTCAGACCAAATTATGAATATGAAGCCTAAAGGTTTGGATAATAAAAAAGTAAGTGTGGAGGAAGCCAGAAAAATAGCCCAGGATTTTTTAGGTAATAAGCAGAATTGGAGTCTAATATTATTTGAAGAAGGTGAACAGCTTGATAAGAGCGCAAAAATACCTTCTCA
The DNA here is from genome assembly GCF_900095305.1 of Proteiniborus sp. DW1. Lineage (NCBI taxonomy): Bacteria > Bacillati > Bacillota > Clostridia > Eubacteriales > Proteiniborus > Proteiniborus sp. DW1. Next base: position 137,988 of record NZ_FMDO01000003.1, read on the forward strand.
TACATTTAGTGTATCTAGAGGAAATAGGGCAAATGACATCAGTGGATACATAAGTGTAAGCAAGCAGGGAGGTCACATAGTATGGATGAATAATATAAGAAGTGTAAAAAATATTAGTTTATCCATGAAACAGGCTCAAGAAAAAGCACTAAAATTCCTAGAGGAAAAAGGCTATAAAAACATGGAATCAAATTATTCACTTAAATATGATGGAATAGGGCTATTTAATTTCACTTATACAGATAATGATGTAACCATATACCCCGACTTAATAAAAGTAAAAGTAGCTCTCGACAATGGCGAAATAGTGGGTTTTGAGGCTGCAGCTTATCTACATGCACATCATGATAGAGATATACAGACTCCAAAACTAACCCAAGAAGAAGCTAGAGATAAAGTCAGACTAGATTTCAATATAGATAGTGTAAGACTTGCAATAATTCCAAAAGGTTCAAAAGAAGTGCTATGCTACGAATTTAAAGGAAAATATAAGGAAAATGATTATATAGTATATATAAACGCACTAGACGGAAAAGAAGAACAAATACTACAGATAATAAAAGATGAGAATGGAACACTAACGTTTTAGTACATGATGCTTAAATCATTTAATCAATATGTAAAGCTCTCCAAAGGATAGTGCTTATACTACCCTTTGGAGGCATAAAATTTTTTGGAATACCTGTCTAGCTATTCGATATTTAGCAGTCACAAAAATAACTTGCATGGTAGCAAAGGCTTTTGATATCTACGTACATAAATAAATATATTTTATAATGGAATAATTATAGTTGTATGTAAAAAAAACATTATATAGAAATAAAATTTCATTTATGTTATATTATGTTATATAATTGAGCGTAGGAGAATGTAGCTGGTTTTGCTAGGAGGAAGTAAAAGTGTTATATATTAAAACTTTTGGATACTTTGATATAAGATTGGATGGGAAATCTCTACTTGAAGGAGTGAACAGATCCTATAAGATATTTAGGCTTTTTGAGTATTTATTGACCTTTAGAGGTAAAAAGCTATTGCCCGAATCCATTGTAGAAAATTTATGGCAGGATAATGAGTATACCGATCCTAGGAGTGCACTAAGATTACAGATATTTAGATTGAAAAAAATGCTAGATAAAATACTTCCAGATGTTGCAGATACAACTAAGTATTATAGAATTAAATTTTCCAATGGATACTATTGCTTTGAACTAGGAGAACAAGCTATTCTTGATGCTGAAGAATTTCATGATTATATTGAAAAAGGAGATAGTATAGAAACTGATGAGGCAATAGAACTCTATAAAAAAGCACTTAAGTTATATAACGGTCCATACTTAGCAGATAACTCATATGAAATGTGGCTTGTCCCTGTAAGAAATCATTATAATCGATTATATATTAAAACCCTACTTAAGCTTTTAGAAATCCTAAAGGGAAGGGAAGAATATAGTAGTATTATAGAATTATGTGAAGATGCTATTAATATGGAACCTTATGAAGAAATAATCCATATATACTTAATGGAAGCCATGCTAAAGCTAGGATTTATTAAAGAAGCGTTGGATCATTACGAGTACATAACCTCATTATTGTATAAAGAGATGAGGGTTAGTCCTTCTTTGAGGCTTAAAAGCATCTACAGAAAGATAAAAGGCTACTACAGCGAGAAAAAAGAAGTGACAATAGATGGTATAAGGGAAAAACTAGAGGAAGATAATTATCAGGGTGCACTATTATGTGATTCAGATACTTTCAAGGTTTTACTTAACCTTCAAAAAAGAAAAGGATTAAGAGACGAAGTATCAGATTTTATTGGTCTTATTACACTAGATCCTAAGGATAATGATGAATATAGTGAAAAAGACATAAAAAATGCAGTAAAAGTCATGACAAGGGTGCTAGAAAAATCCTTACGTAAAGGTGATGTGTTTTCACTATGGAACGATAGTCAAGCAGTAGCAATACTACATAAGGCAAAGGAAGATGGCTTAAATAAAATAGGAAATAGAATAAGAAAGAATTTTTATAATAATATACAAGAAAATAAATATAGAATATCAATAAAATTTCTGCCACTGACATCTAAAAATAATGTTTTATAAAAGCTCTATTAATGGGGCTTTTTTTAT